>CALKRZ010000148.1 GCA_937989765.1 uncultured Clostridia bacterium
ATTTGTTGTTAATACTAATCATAGTCAGATGCCTCCTTCAGGTCTATTTGTGCAAGATTAGTATTTGAAGGATATAAGCATCTGATTTTATTTTTTCTAGGGAATTAATGGATTTGGTTTTTCAAAACTTGTAAAGTGGTAGATTCCTAAATGAAAAGCTTTTAAAACCTCAGGGTTTTGAGTATCTTTAAAGGGGTTTACAGCTACCGTCTGAGCAGTCTCACCACTTAGTCTTTCATATAATTTTACTGCCAACTCACAAAACTCTTCTCTGGTTAAATCTTTTCCAAAGTCAACCATGACCTTATCTGTTACCAGATTTTCAGATTTTGCTTTTTCTATCTCTGGGATCGCCCAGTTTGATGGCGCTGATGGATTAGTTGGAGTTGCTGTACTATTTGCGACAGTAAGTGTCGTCTTTCCAAACATTGCATATTCATTGCTTACATTGCTGGCACAGAATATTCTTAGTTCATACGTACCCACTTCGTAAGGAGTCAGCTCCCATGTGTTTTGAGCAGAAAATTGATTAATACTCATCAGGTAATCCGTATTTTCTAGCTTTGATCCTACTTTACTCCAACCGATCCAAGCCCCAGCATCTAGTTCTCCTTTGGTGAGACCATTCACTGTTACGGTTACTTTTTCATTGGACTGAACTGTAGTCTTTGATAGTTTGATATCTCCTTCTCTCGCTTTACTGGAAACAACCGAAAACTCTACTTTTCCAAATAGATCTTGTTCTTGTGTACCCGAGTTAGAAAACACTCTCACTTCGTACTTTCCGAATTCCCATGGTGCCGCGAAAGTCCACGTGTTATCCGCTGGAAGTTCTTGAATCGATGTACCCCACTCTGTGTTTTCTACTTTTGTACCTGTTTTTGCAATGCCTGCCCATGCCCCCGCATCTAACTCTCCTTTTGTAAGCCCATTGATGGTCACGGATACCTTTTCATTTAACTTGACTTCTGCTTTAAAAATATGTAGATCCCCAGCTTGCGCTTTGGATGGACCTACTGTAAACTTAACTTTGCCATACAGCTCTTCTGAACTGCCAGTAGAAAAAACTCTAATCTCATACGTGCCGAATTCCCAAGGCGCTGTAAACTTCCAAACGTTATTAGCAGGTAGGCAGTCAATGCATTCCCTATATTCTGTATTTTCTAATCTTGTTCCCTCTTTTGCAATCCCTACCCATGCCCCCATATCTTTTGGTACTCCATGAATTGTCACTTCTCCCGGTTCATTGATTAGAAACTCTGTTTTGGAAAGAATGATAGTATTCATCGATGCATATACCGGAAGATTCAAACATAATGTCAATAAAAAACAGGATGCAATTAGTAAGCTCACTACTCGTTTTTTCATAAATAAGACCTCCTTATATAAATATAGTAACATTATATATCATTAATTTAGAATTAATCAATGTTTTTTTTAATTTAGAATGTTTTTATTAATTCTTATCAAAAGTAAATATGTGCCAGTAAATAATAGAAAAAACCTAGTATGCAACAATAATGAAATTGCATACTAGGTTCTCCATAGGATTATTTTACAACCAGATTTACAATCCTACCCGCTACATAAATTTCTTTTACGATTGTCTTTCCTTCTAATTTATCTCCCACTATTTGCTTTGCCTTGTTGAGTACTTCTTCTTGGGCTTCTTGTGCACCAATCTGTAGATTGGCTCGAAGCTTCCCATTGATCTGAACTGCAATTTCAATGGTATCTTCTTGCATTTTGTCTGCATCATACTCTGGCCACTTTTGTAAAAAGACACTTTCCTTATGACCTAGTGCTTCCCACAATTCTTCTGCCATATGAGGGGTAAAAGGTGCCAATAGTATAATTAAGGTTTCCATCGTTTCTTTATCTAATCCATTGCCACTTCTAGCGAGGTCGATGAGTCTATTGGTAGACTCCATAAATCCACTTACCACCGTATTCATACTTACATTATTGAGACGACTGGTGATTTCATAGATCATTTTATGACGAATTCGCTCTAACTCCCTCGTCACTGGTACAGGTCGATCCTTATGCTCGGCAATTAACTTCCATACTTTGTTCATGAAACGGAATACTCCATCAATACCACTATCATCCCATTCAGAATCAATCTCTGGAGGCCCTACAAATAGTTCATACATCCGTAGAGAATCACAGCCATACCGCTCCACCAGCTGATCTGGAGATACTACATTCCCTTTGGATTTACTCATCTTCACTCCATTCTTATTGATCATCCCTTGGTTGAATAAGCGAACAAATGGCTCTTCAAAATTGACTACTCCGATATCATATAAAAATTTAGTGTAAAATCTTGCATATAATAAATGCAATACTGCATGTTCAATACCCCCTACGTACATATCTACTGGAAGCCATTTTTCTGCCTTTTCCTTACTCACCAATTCATCTTGATTATGTGGGTCTGCATACCGAAGAAAATACCAAGAAGATCCTGCCCACTGAGGCATCGTATTGGTTTCCCTTTTGGCTGGCTTCCCACAAGTAGGGCAAGGAACATGAACCCACTCTTTAATATCGGCTAGTGGGGATTCTCCTGTACCTGTTGGCTGATAAGATTCTACGTCAGGTAGTTTCACAGGAAGTTCTGCTTCTGGAACAGGTACCGCACCACATGTATCACAGTGAATAATAGGAATCGGCTCTCCCCAATATCTTTGTCTTGAGAATACCCAATCTCTTAATTTATAGTTCACAGTTTTTTGACCGATATCATGTTCTTGAAGATAACTTGCTATGGTTTCTTTTGCTTCTGTAGATTTCATATCATCAAAAGGACCTGAGTTTACCATCACACCTTCTTCTGTATACGCTTCTGTAAGGGGTTTTAGTTCTTCTCCTGTTTTTTTGATGACTTGTACGATAGAGATGCCAAACTTAGTGGCAAATTCAAAATCCCGTTCATCATGTGCAGGTACACACATGATCGCGCCTGTACCATAATCCGCTAATACATAGTCGGATAAGTAGATGGGAAGCTTTGCTCCATTTAATGGATTAATACCATATACTCCAGTAAATACCCCTGTTTTTTCTTTGCTGGTCATACGATCTACGGAGGATTTGGTAGAAGCTAGATGTACATATTTTTCCACTTCACTTCTCTGTTCTTCTGTAGTAATCTCATGTACCATCTCATGCTCTGGAGCTAATACCATAAAAGTAGCACCATATAATGTATCAGGACGGGTCGTAAACACCTTGATTTGTTTATCTGTATCGGCTATTTTAAAATCAATCTCTGCCCCGTAGCTTTTTCCGATCCAATCTGCTTGCATCTTCTTTACTTTTTCAGGCCACTCCAACTGATCAAGATCTTTTAATAATCTTTCCCCGTAAGCAGTAATTTTTAACATCCACTGTCGGAGCATCTTTTTGGTTACCACTGCGCCACATCGTTCACATGTTCCACTTGTTGCTTCTTCATTCGCCAGTCCAGTTTTACAATCTGGACACCAGTTGATCGGCATTCTTTTTTCATAAGCAAGTCCTTGCTTAAACATCTGGACGAAAATCCACTGTGTCCATTTATAGTAGGCTGGATCTGTCGTATTGATTTCCAGGTCCCAGTCATATACGGCACTTATTTCAGTTAATTGTCGTTTGAAATTTGCCACATTTTTTGCAGTGCCTATTTCTGGATGGATGCCCTTTTTGATCGCATCATTCTCTGCTGGCAGACCAAATGCATCCCATCCCATAGGATGCATCACTTGATACCCTTGGAGAATCTTATATCGGCTCCATGCATCACTCAGCACGTACCCTCTCCAGTGACCTACGTGCAGTCCACTCCCTGAAGGATATGGGAACATATCTAAGCAATAGTATTTTGGCTTTGTATCATTTTCTTTATTGATGGGATTTTCCTGCCATTTTTTTCTCCATTTTGTCTCGATAGCCTTGTATTCATATCTTGTACTCATACGTAAACCTCCTAAATTTGGGATATAAAAAACTCTTCGTCTCTATAATTATAGAGACGAAGAGTTATCTTCGCGGTACCACTCTAGTTTATTTCATCCATACAGATGCAAGATCTATATGCCAAAATACCCTCTCACCCTATAACGGTGGGTTTCCGTCACTGCTTACTCATTCGTTCAGCAGGAGACTCCAAGGCGAGTTCAATATTTCTAGATACTGTTTCGCACCATACAACAGCTCTCTGCAATCCTCAAAATATATACTATTCCTTTTCACAGTCTTACTTTTTCAAATTTGAGGTCATTGTATCACACTCATTTTAGAAAAGCAAGTGGGATTTAAGCGCGGCGATTAACGACTACAGCACCTTTAAATGCATTCTGTGCTTTGATATCGAACTCTTCTGTCGTATCGGCATAGAGATCTATTGCAATCCCTAATGTATCAGATAATTGTTGGATCGTCTTAAAATAAACTACATCTTCTTCTCCATCTTTTTGTGCAAAGAACTTAAGTGCTGTTTGACTTCTTCCAAAGTCAATATATTCGATAGTGACTGTATGTGGAGCAATATACAATACCGTTTCTTTTAATACACCATCATTTTTTCTGATCTCTTGCTTTACTTTCGTCTTGTCCGATGCTTTTAATGCTGATACCAAATCATTAAAATCCACATCTTTCATACTAAAAAGCCCCCTTGTATTTTTTATAATTATTCACAAATAGATCAAGTAGTATACAAATGCTATTTGTGATGTAATTCGTTCATTGGATATGTGATTATAGTTATGCTTCTTTCTTTCGTTGTGCAATCACACGCTGTTGTACATCTTGGGGTGCTTCTTCATATCGTTCAAATTTCATGGTAAAGCTTCCTCTACCTTGGGTCATAGACCGTAGGTCTGTGGCATATTTAAACATCTCTGCCATAGGTACATTGGCAGCAACCGTTTGTCTTCCTTTTTGAGGATTCATACCCAGAATATGACCTCTTCTCTTATTAAGATCTCCAATAATATCTCCCATGTATTCATCAGGAATGCTTACTTCTACATGTGCAATAGGCTCTAAAAGCGCTGGAGAAGCTTTAAGTAAGCCGTCTTTATAGGCTACTGAAGTAGCCATCTTGAATGCCATCTCAGAGGAATCCACAGGATGGTAGGAACCATCCACCAAGGTAGCTTTTAATCCTACTACAGGATATCCCGCCAGTACACCATGGAGTACACATTCCTGCAGCCCTTTTTCTACAGCTGGGAAATATTGTCTTGGAACGGCACCTCCAAAAACTTTTTCTTCAAAGGTATAGGCCTTCCCTAAATCACCAGAAGGCTCAAACTCCATCCATATATCTCCATACTGCCCATGACCGCCAGATTGCTTTTTGTATTTCCCTTGGATTTTGATTTTATTTTTGATCATTTCACGATAGGGTATAATCGGTGCAATCAAATCTATATCAATCTTAAATTTTG
>CALKRZ010000149.1 GCA_937989765.1 uncultured Clostridia bacterium
AAACTTGGTTCCATCCCCATATTCTACAAGGCTTTCTGCCAGTTGAATTTTTTCTATGGCAAAATATTCATTGGCAATATAATACGTGATGATGTTATTTTCTTTTATGATCGAGAGTCCTTTTACTTTTTCTTTAGAAATATTACCCGTAAAATCAATGACATCCATCGCCTTTTTTATATGTAGTTCTCTTGCATGGCCGTCTAATCCTAGACGATTCCAATCATATACCCTATACACCGTATCGGAATTCTGTTGGATCTCTGCTAGAAGGATGCCTTCTCCAATGGCATGAACCATGCCTGCTGGGATATTCACTATATCGCCTTTAGATACAGGTAACTCTGTGAGATAGTCTTCTACAAGACCTTCTTCTATGGCTTTTTGGAATACTTCCTTCGTCGTATCTTCTTTAATTCCCATGACCAATTTGGCGCCTGGTTTTGCGTCTATAATATACCACATTTCGCATTTTCCCAGTTCCCCTTGTTCATACTCTTGGGCATATTCATCCGCTGGATGAACTTGAACTGATAAAGTTTCTCTGGCATCCAATAACTTTATGAGTAGTGGAAACTTCGGGCTGTGCATATGCTCAGATCCTAGGATCTGTTTCGGGTCTTGTGCGATCACTTCTTCTACTGTACTTCCAGCTAATGCTCCATTGGATATAACACTAATTCCCTGCTCATGACAGCATACATCCCAACTTTCTCCTATGTATTCCCCTGACAAATTTCTTTGAAATACTTCCTGAAGCTTTTGTCCTCCCCAGACTCGTTCCTTATAAATGGGTTCAAATAGTAGTGGATATACCATGTATGTCCTCCTTATCTTATATGTATGTAAAAAGATTCTTTGAGTCCACAGATCTGATGCTTGATAATCTTCTTATGCCATATCCTCATCCACTTTATATAAAAAGATGAAAAATCTTCTACAATCGCATTTTCTTTGTATAGTTCAAAAGCAGGTTCAAACAATTCCTCATACCAACTAGAAACTACTTCCTCCATATAGGGTTCCCTACCTATGCGATGCTTCACATACTTATAATGCGAATCCACTATCTGTTGAGAAAGAAAATGATACCAATATTTATTCCCCTTGGGTATTTCTGCATCGGGATAAAAAGTATACAACCGTGTACGATGCAAAAAGTCAAATTTTGATTGTTCATCTGTGGTCACTATCCATTGAATTTTGTCCTTTATTGCAAAATGCAAATAAGAAACTCTATTTCTTTTTTTGGTTTCCTCAATAAACTGTTCATACACCTCTTGCATCGTTTGTTCCTCTCGAGGATTCCAAAACTCCATTAACGCACAGAAAATATCTGTATCCATATGCCCTGGAAACAAAGTAGGAAGAGAGTGTTTATTGATAAAATACATCGTTACAGTATACAATTCTATATTCCAACTCTGTACTAATTCAGCAAACTCAGGTTCATATCCATTTTTCCGAATAAACCATTTTTTATGTCCCCGAAATATACTGTCTTTTAAAATATCCCACGTTTTCACTTGTTCGACTTGAAAAAAATGCTCTGGTATAACGTCAAACACTGGATATTGCTTGTAAAATTTATATTTTGCCTGCAGCAAGGGAAGACGATCCACCGTCATAGGATACTGTAGTTGAATAGGGATGTGGAGCGTAATTACCTCCGCAGTCAAATATGCAATATTGTGGGTTTTAGCAACAGACACCCGATGATTGCCATCCCGTACAAAATAATATCCTCCATACTCCAACACTTTGATTCGATCAGTGATTTTGTCTGTTAGCATCAAATCACGAACCCTACTCCATCTTTGTTGCATCCATTTGTGTACTGGGAAAAACCCTGCTGAAAAATCACTGGATCGATTTTCTGTACCTATGATCTGATCTACTGCAATATCATGAACACCACTGTAGGTTTCACCTTCTGGTTTTACTGCTTGAAGGAGTACATGGATGGATAGTAGATAGTTATTCTTATGATGTAATAGTGTAAGATTTCTTTTACCCTGCTTGTATACTGATTCAAATCTTACTTTTTTACTATTTTCTTCATATTTCATAGTTTCACCAAATCTCATGCTTTATTTTAGACATCCACACATATAAATCCTTCGCCTTTTATACGTTTTATTTAGTCCCTTTGCAAAATGCTTTTACAAGCTTTGGACTTAATGTCCATTTTAGCATTGAAGTATAAAAATTAATATCTTCCCATTCATCTATATCGGATACAATATAGCTAATAGAAGCTGTAGGGATACCCATATTCAGGCTCCCACTAGATACTAAAGAGGAAATGAACCCTTGGATAATAGGATTATGTCCTACGATTAAAATTCTACTTACCTCATGATCCAATTGTTTTATACACTGGAGCACATCTTTTTCTGTGCCCGAATAAAAAGTATCATTCCACACAATATCTTTCCTGTATCCACAGGATGCAGCGGCTAATGCCGTGGTTTGCCTTGCCCGCTCTGCCGAGGAAGACAAAATCATATCGGGGATGAGCTGGAGCCTGGACAATACTTCTCCCATCAAAGGGACTGTTTTTTTGCCTTTGGCATTTAGGGGGCGATCATAATCTCTGGCTGTTAGATCCGACCAATCTGATTTCCCGTGACGCATCACTAAAATTTCTTTCATGAAAATATCTCTCCACTCTTCATAGTAAAAATCCAGCCTTCATAAGCAGAAACTCTTCATACCTGACTTAGTTGCCTGTGATTGGCTTCTTCTTTGATACGATCTCTACATCATATGTCGATCACGTACTCTTGCAGACATCTTTCCACTGATTATCCTTCTATTATGTATGAATTTTACTATATTTTCAATATTTTTTTCGCTTTTTATAAAAATCTACTTCCTATAACAGCTATTACGCCTATGGATATATTTTTAAAAAAGTCAAATAACATGGATAAGATAAAATTATACAACTTCTTGTAGAATTCTTTTCTTGCTTTGACTATAATATGATAATACACAATTAATAATTTTTTATATCTATACACTGAATAATATACATATTTATTATTATTACTACTATTTTGGAGGGAAATTGATGAGAAGATTAATGTTAGGCAATGAAGCCATCGCTCGGGGGGCTTATGAAGCGGGTGTCACTGTGGCTTGTGCCTATCCTGGTACGCCCAGCACAGAGATCATGGAGTATATGGCAAAATATGAGGATATTTATTCTGAATGGTCTCCTAATGAAAAAGTATCTCTTGAAGTAGCCATCGGTGCTTCTCTAGGAGGGGCTAGAGCTTTATGTGCTATGAAACATGTAGGATTAAATGTAGCCGCTGATCCTTTATTTACGATCTCCTATACAGGTATCAATGGGGGACTCGTGATCGTAGTCGCGGATGATCCGGGCATGCATAGCTCCCAAAACGAGCAAGATAGCCGTTATTATGCTCGTTTTTCCAAAGTCCCTATGCTAGAGCCTTCTGATAGCAATGAGTGTACAGCCTATGTAAAAAAAGCCTTTGAAATCAGTGAAAGCTTTGATACGCCTGTGCTCGTTCGACTTACTACTCGTATCGCGCACTCTCAGAGCATTGTAGGTCTTCATGAAAAGTCAAACTATACCCTGAAAAACTATGATAAAAACTTATCTAAATATGTGATGATTCCTTCTAATGCCAGAGTTCGCAGGGTAGAAGTAGAGAAAAAAATGGATCGCTTATATACCTATGCGGATACGGTGGATATCAATACCCTGCAGTGGGGAAGCAAGGATATAGGGATCATCACCAGTGGCGTTTCTTATCAATACGCCAAAGAAGCTTTCCCTGATGCTTCCTTTCTAAAACTGGGTATGGTACATCCACTTCCTGAAAAAACCATACAGGAGTTTGCAGCCCAAGTACAAACCCTCTATGTGATCGAAGAATTAGAACCATTTATAGAAGATCAGATCAAAAAAATGGGCATTCCCGTACAAGGCAAAAATCTCCTTCCGATCATCGGAGAATTAAATGTGCAGATTTTAAAAGAAAAAATTTCTGAAGAACCCCCTACTCCTACTCTTACTTTATCAGAATCTATCCCTGTACGTCCTCCTGTACTATGTCCCGGCTGTCCTCATCGGGCTGTATACTTTATCCTCAAAAAACTAGCTTTACACGTATCCGGTGATATAGGCTGCTACAGCTTAGGTGCGCTACCTCCTATGGAAGCTATGGATACCTGCATCTGTATGGGCGCTAGTGTGAGTGCCGTCCTCGGTATGGAAAAAGCACAAGGACCTGATTTTGCCAAAAAATCAGTGGCTGTCGTCGGAGAATCTACTTTTATTCATTCTGGTATTACAGGGCTGATTGATATCGTATACAATAAAGGAAACTCTACCATCCTGATTCTAGATAACTCTACTACAGGTATGACAGGACACCAAGATAATCCTACTACAGGTTTTACGATCAAAGGCGAGCCTACCAAACAAATCGATTTAATAGCACTTTGTAAGGCGGTAGGTGTGGATCGTGTTCAAGTAGTGGATCCTTTTGACCTACCAGAACTTGAACGTATCATTTGCGAGGAAACCAGTGCGTCAGAGCCCTCTGTGATTATTGCTCAGCGTCCCTGTGTGCTTCTTAAGGGGATTGCTCTCAACCCACCGCTATACGTCAATGAAGAAAAATGTAAAAATTGCGGCGCCTGTCTAAAATTAGGTTGTCCTGCCATGGAAAGCCTTGGCACTCATGTGAAAATCAATGAAGCCGTCTGTCGTGGTTGTGGATTATGTATCCCTACCTGTAAATTTAATGCATTAGAAAAGGTTGGTGAAGCAAATGAAACCGTATAATATACTAATCGTGGGTGTGGGTGGACAAGGAATTCTTCTAGCTAGCCGTGTCATTGGCACTGCCGCACTCAAAGAAAATTATGATGTGAAAGTGTCAGAAGTACATGGTATGGCTCAGCGCGGTGGAAGTGTCGTAACGCATGTAAAGCTTGCCCAGAAAGTCTACTCTCCTCTGATCGAAAAAGGAGAAGCTGATTTGATTATTTCATTTGAACAACTAGAAGCTTTTCGTTGGGCTCCTTATTTGCGTAAAGAGGGCACTCTGATTGTAAATACGCAGAAAATAAATCCTATGCCTGTGATTATCGGAAATGCACAGTATCCGAAAGAAATCATTCCAAAGCTTAAAGATCATTTTTCTCATGTGCATGATATCGATGCCTTTGGCATATCCAAACAAATCGGTAATACTAAAGCCGTAAACACTGTGCTTTTGGGTGTTTCTGCTCACTTTATAGATCTCCAAAAAGAATCTTGGTACAGCACACTGCAAGAAGTGATTCCTCCTGCTCATTTAGATATGAATATAAAAGCTTTTGAATCGGGATATAATCATATTTCTACCATTTAACTTTGAAAAAGCCTTGATTCATTGAGGCTTTTTATTTTTGTATTGTGTGAAATTCCGTGGTAAGGCAAATATATAAGTCTTCCAACAACTGCAAAATCGCACTTGTGCAAGGGTAAAGTATAGTTGAAATATGGGACGTGCTCTTTTGTTGCAGTTGTTTCCAGATTTATATATTTGCCTTACCACTAGTGCAGGATCGCTTAATTACATGCACATAATTTGTTATACAGTTGAACAGTTGGAAAAAAATGATTTTCGAAACACTTCATGATTACACTGCTGTACACTAGATACTTTTACAGAGATTTTTTATTTTTTTGTTCGGTTTTGTTTTGGTTGAAATATGGTGAACCACTGGATTTTTTGGAGTATAGAAGGCTTTTTGTCTTGTGCTTCGACTTTTTCTTTTTGTTCAAATAGAATATCTAGGATCTGCTTTCTTTGGGATGAGGTGATTCGACTGCCGGATGCCTTTGCGTGTCCTCCTCCTCCATAGCTTTGGGCGATCTTCGCTAGATCTACATCTTTTACCGTACGATAACTCACCCCTGTAGCTACATTGATGAGCGCTATAAAGTCACACTCTGGATGTTTGACAGCTAATTCATTGCCAAGCTCTGAGATATGCTGTTCTGCAAAAACTACACCTGCCGTATAGTCCCCAATGCGATATAGTAATAAATCCCTATTTTTCCTGTGCAAATATCGTTTAAACTGTTCTTCTTTCATCGTAAGTAGCAATTCATCTTGCTCACTAAATGTAATCACAGGGTTATGGGGTAGCGTATCTAGTAGATATGCCATGAATCTCTCTCGACCATAAATTCTAAATAAATCATCTATCTTTTTAGATCTAGGATCATTAAACCTGTAATACCATTCCCAGGTATCATAGCGTCGTACATTTTCTACAAAGTCATCAAATTGATCGGTATACACACCTACATCTTTTAAATATTCTTTGAATAAATGGGTGCCGCATTCAAGCCCTACTTCTGATTCCACTACTACTTTTGCCCATGGATATTGATTCAGATCGAGTGCTGTCTTATGATGGTCCAAAAGAATGATTTTATCTCTACAATGCGCTTGTATGATTTGAGCTGTTTCCTCATTCACGGATAAATCGGTAATAAAAACACGGTCAAAATGTTCAAATTGTTCTTCTTCTATAAACCATCGTACTTTTCTATCGATATTTCCAGGTACAGCATATTCAATATCTGCATCCTTTAAGACTAGCTTTGCTAAAACTGCACATCCAATTCCATCTAAATCTGTATGGGTAAATAATTTTACTTTTTCCACTGATATACCTCCCTGCTGCAAATACATATCGCTTTATGATTTAGTATGCCTATATTTCACTGATTGATGCAAACCTATAAATGCAAAAAAATCGCTGCAAGCTGCAGCGATTTTTTATTGTGATATCATAAGCGTAAACGTAATCCATTACTTGGAAGTCTTCACTCAAGGAGATATTTCATTTTCATAGCGTTCTAGTCGCTAGGGCTATAGATGCCCTAAGTGAACACGCATTTCTGTATTGCGTGTAAGCTAATGGATATCACCCTATCGTCCACAACGGCTGCCGAAATCCACTTCGTTCTAGTACATAGTAAGGAGCTCCACGAACTCTATTCAAATTGAAATATCTCCTTTCGTTTAGGCTATCTGTCATATTTGGTCTTAAGTTTACCCTTATGATTGTGATATATATTATTTTTTTGTGCCTACTCTATCAAATTCCTCCTGCATTTCTACGGAAGGTGCCTGATCTATAAGACTAAATAAGATGATCGCCAATGCGGAAAGGATAAATCCAGGCACGATTTCATATAGCGTAAATATGCCTCCCTGAAGCTGCTTCCATATCAGTACTGTAATCCCTCCAACGACCATACCAGCCAGTGCTCCATTTCTTGTCATGCGTTTCCAAAATAGAGAGAATAGGATAGCAGGGCCAAATGCAGCACCAAATCCTGCCCATGCATAAGATACTAGATCCAGTACAGAGCTTTCAGGATTGAGTGCAAATATAAATGCAATCACAGCTACCCCAATCACTGTAAGCCGACTTACCCATACCAATTCTTTATCCGAAGCTTTGGGGCGAAATAAAGCTCTATAGAAATCTTCTGAGATCGCAGATGCTGTCACGAGTAGCTGTGAATCTGCGGTACTCATGATCGCTGCCAATATGGCGGATAGCAGAATACCTGCTACAGCCGCTGGAAAAATCTGATTTACCATGATCATAAATACTTTTTCAGATGAAACCCCATCTAGTGGTGTAGTTAGATAAGCTCTACCTACCATACCGATCAGTACTGCTGCCCCTAAAGAAATCATAACCCAGATCATAGCGATCCATCTGGCTTTTTTTATATCTTTAGAAGAACGTATAGCCATAAATCGAACTAAAATATGCGGTTGACCAAAATACCCTAATCCCCACGCAAGCAGTGAAACAATGGCGATCCACGTCAGTGTACTTCCATCAGAGGATGTAAATACCCGTAAAAGCTCTGGATTCATCTGCTTTAGGGTATCCAAAGTAGGTGCGATGCCCCCCATTCGAATGATCCCAGCAATGGGTACGATGATCACTGCAAAAAACATCAGGATCCCTTGAATAAAATCCGTCCAGCATACAGCCAAAAATCCACCCAAAAAGGTATACAATATGACTACGAAAACACCGATCACCAATGCCCATATATAAGGAACTCCAAATACCGTATTAAATAACTTTCCTCCTGCCACAAATCCAGAAGCAGTATAGATCAAAAAAAATAATAAAATAAAAAATGCAGATATCACTCGAAGAAGTTTTGATTTGTCTCTAAATCTATTTTCAAAATAATTGGATATAGTAATTGCATTTCCTGCTTCTTGTGTATAGTCTCTTAATCTCTTTGCGACAAACTTCCAGTTAAGATATGTACCAGCGCCTAATCCTATCGCGATCCAAATCGCTTCAATCCCCGAGACATAGGCATATCCCGGTAATCCGAGCAGCAGCCATCCACTCATATCTGATGCCTGTGCACTTAATGAAGTCACCCATGAATTCAGCTTTCGCCCTCCCAAAATATAGTCCGAAATACTATTTGTTCGCTTATAAAAAAACAAACCAATCCCAAGCATTCCTAATAAATATACAATAAACGTGACTAAAATAATCATATTTCCTTCCATGTTTATCCCTCCTTATGGTTCCCCATTATACTTCATTCGTCAAATAATTGCAAGTTGCTCAAACAAAAAAATCATTTTAATATATATGCAGCTCTATTTGTTTTTATGCTGATCCTTGTACAAAAAAAGCTAGATTGATCCATCTCGTTTAAAAATCTATTCTCTGTCAATACTTATTCATATATCACAATTTTAGGCAACTGAAAATAAATAACTTTGCAAAGATGCTGAGGATATTTTGCGTCAGACAAGGAAGCAGGTTCCGTTGCTAGTGGGGCTATCAGCGGGTTCTGCTGACGCAGTATGACGCAAAATAGACCAGCAGATTGCAAGTTATTTATTTGAAGTTGCCTTAGGAGAATGATTCTATGCAAAAGTCTACTTTAACACGACTCCCCCGTCATATCGGCATCATACCCGATGGAAATCGCAGATGGGCTCAATCCCATAGCAAAGAAAAACATGAAGGGTATGTCTACGGCATTGATCCTGGATTTGACCTCTATGAGCTCTGTATCAAAGAAGGCATTAAAGAGATTACTTTTTATGGATTTACCCAAGACAATACCAAGCGTCCAGCCATCCAAACCAAAGCTTTCCAAGAAGCCTGTGTGCATGCTGTTATGAAACTTGCCCATCGGGATGCCAACCTATTAGTGGTAGGCAACACACAGTCACCCTTGTTCCCCAAAGAGCTTTTGCCTTATGCCAATCAAAAAGTCTGCTTTGGTAAAGGATTGATCCAAATCAATTTTTTGGTCAACTATAGTTGGAATTGGGACCTAATGCACTCCCTTGCCAATGCGCCTAGGGCAAAATCAGACCTACTTACTCATCTCGCTTCCTCTTCCGTATCACGCATGGATCTGATCATCCGTTGGGGAGGACGCCGAAGGTTAAGCGGCTTTCTCCCTATCCAATCGGTATATGCTGATTTTTATGTACTAGATGAATTTTGGCCTGATTTTAAATCCGATCATTTTTATCAAGCACTGGATTGGTATCAACAGCAGGATGTGACACTTGGTGGATAGTACATCTTATCAAGCAATCTAGACATCAAAAAGCCTCTATGATGCATAGAGGCTTTTTGATGTAAAGTTGACAGAATAACTGTTAGTATATGTTACTGGTTTGTACTCCTATACTACTTTATTGGCTATATACACTTGTGCTTTTTGTCTGATATCAGGCTGCTGCTCACTTTTTTCACTGATATACAAGAATGCCTCTAGGGTCTTGGTAATCACAAATTCTTGCTCTTCTGCTTCATCTGCATACAATTCTTCATCACACAATAAAGTAATATGCTGGTGTTCCATACACTTTCTAAGCTCCTTTGCCTGATAAACGAGCCCCAATTCTAACGCTTTTGGTGTCGAATCTTTTTTACTTTCCATTCATTTTCTCCCTTTACATCTTTTTATATTTTATGAACCTCTTGACTTGCATCTGATTTTTTCTCCTTATGCTGAATATCTTCGTGAATGTCTCCTTCTATTATAATTTCTTTTGCTGGTTGATGCAAGTTAGGCCTGTCTACTTCAAAGATTTCTTTTGCTTTCACCAAACCACCTCCTGATCTGCCATACCCCTTATCTATAGTATGTACTAGCATGGGAATATTTATAGATTACATATTTTAAATATCAAAAAACTCCCTCCATAAAATATACACTTTGTAGGAGAGAGTTTTTCATAATTCTTTTCGCCCAATGATGCCCCATGTATTCTTTTTCTTTCGGTATCCAAAATAAGCGAGAAATCGCCACCAACTGACTAGTTGACGGTATCCAAAGTTTTCTAGTATACTGTACAAAATAAGTTTTACATATTGATTCACTTTTTCATAGCGCCTCGTGGTATATTCTTCTAGGATAATAGAACTCATCGATAGTAAAACGCCATATAACATGGATATACCTACAAATAAAATAGCAAAACGAAGACTTAAAAGGCCGAATACAAAAGAAAGCAGTACTACAAAATATCCTGTAATCTCCACCATCGGGCCAATCATCTCAAACATCCAGTAATACGGAAATATCACAAGACCTACTACTCCATATCGTGGATTTAAAAGCATATCTGGATGAGACAAGAGCGAATCCATAAGCCCCCTATGCCACCGTTTTCGCTGCCCTTTTAGAGATTGCAGATCTTCTGGCGCTTGGGTCCAACAAACTGCATCCGGTACAAATACAATCTTATACTTTCTTTTGTTTTGGCGCATATATTTATGGATTTTGACCACTAGCTCCATATCTTCTCCGATGGTTTCCGCTGTATATCCTCCCACCGCCTGCACGATACTTTTTTTGAAGATCCCAAAGGCACCCGAAATGATAAGAAGCCCATTCATCTCACTAAAACCTGCGCGACCAATAAAAAAAGCCCGAAGATACTCTACGGTCTGAAACATAGCCAAACTATTATGGGGTAGCCTGATTTGTTCGATAAAGCCTTTTTTTACTTGACAGCTATTTACGATCCGTACCGCTCCCCCACTAGCCACTACTCGATCTGGTTCATCCATAAAAGGTCTAGCCACCCGCAAAAGTGAATCTTTCTCTAAAATAGAATCCGCATCAATGGCTGTAATAAGAGGGTATTTCGCCATATTGGCTCCTGCATTGAGAGAATCCGCCTTCCCTCCATTCACTTTATCGATCAGAATGAGATTAGTCACTTTTTCTGCATAATAAATGCCCTTTACATCCTTTGTAGGAATCGTTTTCTTGTATACCGCATCTACCTGTCGCAGATGAAATTCATGCTTTAACTTTTCAAATGTTTCATCGGTTGATCCATCATTGATCACCACTACTTCAAACTCATGATACGCTAGATTTAAAAGGGACTTCACATTATCTACCACGGTTTTGGCTTCATTATAGCAGGGAACCAAAATAGAAATGGGTGGCACAAAAGGAGATGTACTCATTTGCCTATATTCTGTATATCGTACTTTTCTCGTATGCTTATATAGATTTACAAAAGAAAGAATGAGGGTCATGAAAGACATAAGATTAAAAAAGAGTAGATACATAAGCACAAACTGATTATATCTCAATACAAACTGTACTAAAAATGATACCCCTTTCATGCAATCCCCCCTTCTTTATAAAACCGGTAAGAAAAAATATTATCATATACCTGTTCATACATTGCTGATCCTGGCTGCAAATCACACGCCTCAAAACCTACGTATAAATTATACTCCTCCAACATCTTCCACGCCATATCCGATGCATAAGAATCCTTTTCCACCAGTACTTCTGATAGGATCATAATGCCCTGTTGCTTATGCTTTACTAAACTAGTGCCCGCATTCAGCCGTACATTCCAGTGCGGATCTCCCATGAGTTGTTTTAATAAAGCTGCACTCTCCATGGATAAAAACCGACCTAAAGCCTTGGCAAGAAACGCGCGTACCTCCCAGTCTGCATCTTCCTTATATCCTTTTAGCAAATCTATAAACTCTTCCTCTTCTATATTGCCGATCTGTTCTATATACTTCAAGGCAGCGATCTTACACTCTTTATCTACTGATCGCAGCGCCTCCCGTGCAAAAGGAATCCCTCTCGTATCTTCATTTTGACCCAATGCCAAAAGAGCAATCACCTGTAGATCTGATTGACCCTTGGTATAGATGGATGCCATTACAGGATAAATATCCTCCACATCTTTGATCAGATCCAAAATCACATTCCGCATCTCTCGGTGGTGGGCATATATGCAGTGAATCACTTCTTCTACATGTGTTGTCCCTGTAATGCGTAGCAATGCTTGGGCTGCATTATAATGAAGATCTCGACTATCAGACTGCAAGCATACAAGTAGATTTGGGACTGCTTCTATACTTTCCATCTTTCCTAAGTGGTAAGCAGCTCTTGCCCGAACCCATCGAGATCTTTTCTTTAGATTTTTTAATTCTTTTTCCACACTCCCGATTCGTGTAAGCTGCAGCAACAAAAGCTTTTTGGTATCCCCCGATGCATGACCTAGCCATTCATAACATATTTCTTCTATCACCCCTTGGTCTAGGGAAGAGATCAGTTTGGGTGGTACATCCCTTCCCGCAGAAGAAATAAAATCATACATATAGCGCTTCCAGATTTCATACCTTTGCATTTTAATCTGATCCATATATTTACGCACTATCTTGAGCACCAAAAGACTCCCGAATATCGTAAAATTCAAGAGCATCATACCATAGAAAAAATATAGAATTATTCTTTCTGTCATGTTATCACCCTATCAATCAATAGTCGTATGTGTATGGAAATTATTATCATCAGATACTATTTATCTTCATTAATTATAACACATTACACTTTTTTTCTACATATGAAATATAAGGGTAGAAAAAATATGTTACTATGATTTCCGAGATATTTTTTGCAATAAAAAATCTCTACCTACGTACGTATGGCAGAGAAGAACATAGTAAAGCTATATCTAAAACTGATCAATAAATAAAATGGATTTATTATTTTGTTTCCATGTCGTTAGGGATCATATCCTTGCCAAAACTAAAAATTCCAGTACTGTGTTTTATTTTTTGTATCTATATTCCTTTTTTTATTTACATATTGGATTAAATTTTGGGGGCAACAATGAAAACAACCTAAACACATCTGACAATTTTCATGTTTCCATTCTACTTTAGTATTGATTTTAATATTATTAACAGGACATGCTTTCTCACATTTTTTACAAAGAGTACATTCGTTTTGATCCACCACAAAAAAGTTGTCTTTCAAATACATATGTTGCTTATATGTTTTATACCCGTATCTAGGTATTTTATCTGTTATAAAGTTAAAATAATCTATTAAAGAATACTGCTTTTTATTTTGTTGATTCTTTATTGCTTTTATGATTTTAACGATTTCATGATTACTTTTTTCATTTCTAATAGCTCTTTCTTTTTGATTTGTTGCATTCCAAAAATCAAGCACAAAATTATCACCCATTGTTATATATTGAAAATAATTGTACATCTTTTTTTCTTTACACAGGTTTTCTAGTTGTGTCTTCACACCCCCTGCTAGCGGAACACCTCTTGTAACAATCACAAAAAGATACGCATCTTTAGATACATTCAAATTTCGAATAAAATCCTCTACTACTGTAGGCAACCCAAAGTAATACATTGGAAATACTATTCCCACAACTTTGTCTTTAATAATTCCAGCATTTTGATTATCTGTGATCCTAATGAGCTCTGTATCCTCACCAAAAGAGCTTCCTATTTTCTTTGCGATTTGATATGAATTACCTGTACCTGAAAAATAAAATATCTTCATGTTTTTCCTCCTGCGTTTCAATTCCCAGAGGGAATTATTTGCCGTTATAACA
>CALKRZ010000150.1 GCA_937989765.1 uncultured Clostridia bacterium
CGAGGAAATACAAGATTGCTTTTTCGAATTCACTACAGGACACAGGTAATGCTAGAATTGCTGATTTAGGTTTTATCGCTAAGATGCAAAAGGGCAAAAAAGGCTTTACAGTATATGGGGCAGGAGGATTAGGAGGTAGTCCTACAGCATCTATTAAGCTTACAGAGTTTATCGGTGCAGAAGAAGTACTATACTATGTGCAGGCTATGAAAGAACTTTTTGAAAAAGAAGGAGATCGTTTAAATAAGCACAAAGCTCGAATTCGGTATGTATTGTATCGACTAGGGGAAGAAAACTTTAAACAGCTCTTTTTTGATTTTGTAGCTAAAGTAAAACAAGAAAGAGATCTGGCTCTATCCATAGAAGATCAGAGAGAGCGAGGAGACATAGAAGTACAAAATATAGTCTCAGATGACAATGTGGTGCCACAAAAACAAAGAGGGTTATATGCCTTGTATGTGCATCCTCAAAATGGAAATATGAACACCCACTATATAAAACAAATCATCACCTACCTAGAAGCACTGAATTATTCAACCAGTATTCGACTCACCAATACCCAAAGTTTTTATGTGCGAGATATAAGAGGAGAAGATGTACTGCCTTTACAGGAGATCATAAAATCATTCCATGGTAAATCTCCCGTTGAACAGTCTGTTGCCTGTGCCGGAGCATCTACCTGTAAACTGGGGTTATGCTTGTCTCAAAATCTGCTTTCTGCAATTGTAGAGCGTTTTGCATCTATAGAAATAGCAGTAAAACAACAACTTCCACGTATTTTTATTTCAGGATGCCCCAATTCCTGCGGACAGCATCAAAAAGGTGAAATCGGCTTATCTGGCAAAGCAAAGCGTACAGAAGGTGGACTTATACCTATGTACACACTATACTTCGGAGGGACTGTGGAGGGAGAGTATGCTAAGCTAGGTCAATCATACGGAGATCTTCCCGCAAACAAAATTCCCGAATTCTTAGTGAAGTTGGCAGAGGTAAAGTATCAAACAAGCATCTCCGATTTATCAGAATTTTTGGAGCAGCAAAAGGATGAGGTGCAAAAACTCTTTGAAGAATATACAGTGATCGAGTCAGCAGATGTGAACCCTGCTCTATACTATGATTTTGGTTCTAATGAGCCATTTTCACTAAAGGGCAGAGGGGCAGGAGAATGTAGTGCAGGCGTTTTAGATGTGATTCAATTGGACATTTCTAATGCGCAAACCTCACTGGGAGAATATGAGAAAAATAGAGCATCCCAAGATTTATATAAAGCAGGACTTTCAGCGTCTAGGGCCCTACTTGTTTTACGAGGGATAGATACTACCAAGGATCGGGAAATATTCAGGGAATTTACTTCTCACTTTATAGAGACAGGGTATGTGAAAAAAGAGATAAAAGAGGTATTAGATATATTGATTGATTTTAAGCTAGGGGATGTGGAAAATCTAGATGCTCAAATACAAGAGGTACGCTATCTAGTACAAAGAGTAAAACAAATGTATGAATCTTTAAATCCTCAGCTAGAAATTACTTTACAAAAAGAGATAGAGCATGAAGCAGCACCCTCTAAGGAAACAGAGGAAGAGAGTAAGATCGATATAAATGATATAAAGATTGCAGATTTAAGAGGTGTAAAATGCCCTATGAATTTTGTAAAGGCAAAGATTGAACTTTCTAAGGTGGCATCCGGTCAAAAGCTAGTCATTTATTTGGATGATGGAGAGCCAATTCATAATGTGCCCAAAAGCATTGAAGGAGAAGGCCATCATATTTTACGTATGGATACTTCTTTTGACGGTTATAATGCTTTGCTTGTACAAAAGAAATAGGGGTGAGACAAATGATTTATAATAATATTCTACAAACCATAGGAAGTACGCCTGTAGTAAAGCTCAATCGTTTGACAGATGAAACTATGGCAGAAGTATTTGTAAAACTGGAGATGTTCAATCCTGGAGGTTCCGTAAAGGATCGTATCGGACTGGGTATGATCATAGATGCGGAAAACAAAGGGCTGATCAAGCCGGGAGATACGCTCATTGAACCAACGAGTGGAAATACAGGCATTGGACTTGCATTAGCAGCGGCCACAAAGGGCTATACGCTCATTCTCACCATGCCAGAATCTATGACTGTAGAAAGAAGAAAGCTTTTAAAAGCATATGGTGCGCAGCTTATACTCACAAAGGCATCACTGGGTATGAGAGGGGCTATTGAAAAGGCGCTGGAGCTCGTGAAAAACAAAGGATATGTAATGTTGCAGCAGTTTGAAAATTATGCAAACCCTGATATTCATCGTATCACAACAGCCAGAGAAATCCTGCAGGACTTCGGAACAGAGTTAGATGCATTTGTAGTAGGCGTTGGAACTGGAGGCACGATTACAGGAACCGGTGAAGTACTCAGACAAAATATTCCCTCTATTAAGATTGTAGCGGTAGAGCCACAGGATTCCGCGGTTTTATCGGGAAAACAACCGGGTCCCCATATGCTTCAGGGAATAGGTGCAGGTTTTGTTCCGTCTATTTTAAACACAGCTGTATATGATGAAATTATTACTGTTCAAAACCAAGAAGCCTTTGATACAGCTAGAGATCTTGCCACAAAAGAAGGTATTTTAGTAGGTATTACATCAGGAGCAGCAATTTTTGCAGCCTTGAAGATGGCAAAGAAGTTGGGTGTTGGTAAAAAAATATTGACCCTTGCACCTGATTCAGGAGAAAGATATTTATCGACCACATTATTCGAAGAGTAAGGGGGGTGCTTTATGGAGTTTCAAACCAAGCTGATTCATGGAAACTGGAAACCAGATGCCCAGACAGGGGCTACCAATGTACCGATGTATTTTTCCAATGCCTATGCGCATACTACGGCAAAGGAATTAGAAAATATTTTTGCAGGAAGAGATATGGGGTATGTATACGCTCGTATATCAAACCCCAGTGTAGAAGCATTTGAAAACCGAATAGCAAGCCTAGAGGGAGGAATCGCAGCAGTGGCTGCGGCTTCTGGAATGGCGGCTATATACTTGGCACTGATGAATATTCTAAAACCTGGGAACCATGTAGTAGCTTCTGCAGGGCTCTTTGGAGGAACCTTTAACTTATTAAAAAACTTAAAACAGCAAGAAATAAACGTAACCTTTTTAGAAGAAATGAATCAAGAGAGTTTGAAAAATGCGATTACAGATCAAACAAAGATCGTGTTTGCAGAAACCATAGGCAATCCAAAGCTAGATGTGTTAGATCTGGAAGAGATCGGAAAGGTATGCGAGGAGCATAGGATTATTTTCATGGTAGATTCCACTATTACAACTCCTTACCTCGTGAAACCCCTCGAGTATGGAGCTGATATTGTGATTCATTCTACTTCTAAATACATGAATGGTACCTCTAATGCACTAGGTGGTGTCATCATAGATGGAGGTAGCAAAAAATATGAGAATGAGCGATACTTGGATTTTAAAGATTTTACAAAACGCTATCGTCGTTTTGCTTTTACAGCAAAGCTCAGAAGCGGCATTGGAAGAGATTTAGGTGCTATTCTATCTCCAATGAGCAGCTTCCTACATCTTACGGGTCTTGAAACCCTTGCCCTAAGGATGCGAGAGCATTGTAAAAATGCGATCACATTGGCACAGTATTTAGAAAGCCATCCAAAGATAGTTTCGGTACAGTATCCAAGCTTAAAAAGCTCCAAGTATTATGAAACAGCCAAAAAGTATTATCCTGATGGGGCCAGTGGTATTTTGACCTGTAGATTGGGCAGTAAGGAAAAGGCATTTGCTTTGATTGATCATGTAAAACTCTTTGCAAATCTAGCGAATATCGGGGACACAAAGAGTTTAATTTTACATCCTGCATCCACCATTTGTATTCATAATACCCTAGAAGAAAAAGAGCAAATGGGAGTATATGAAGATTTGGTGCGAATTTCAGTGGGGATCGAGGATAGTAAAGATATCATTTCCGATATAGAGCAAGCATTACATAAGATATAGGGGGGTATTTTTATGAAAGTATATGATATCCGAGGAGATGCCCCGAATGAAATGATAGTAGATGAAATTCATGAACAGTGCGTTAGTGGAGAGAACAAATATATCGTCATCCAATTTGACACGGATGTATCCCATGTTGACAGGGTCAAACTAGTTTCTGAAATAAAACGATTCTACAACATTTTTATCATCCTCAAAGCACCTGTGCCAGATAGCAATACAGAGATTGAAGAATATTTCTCTTACGGTATTCATGGGATATATTTTGCTGCGGATCTTTTGGCATATACACTAGAACAATTGGATGTAATGGCTGGGGCTACAGATCTATTTTTGGAGGGCTGCGTTTTTGTGGATGTACCGGAAGATCTAGAACTTATAGTAGCGGTTTTGGACCGTAAGATGATTCCATTTAGCTGTTTTAAAGAGCCTGAAACTGTTTCGTTCATTGAGAAGCATAAATTTTTTTCACAGATTTCATCTAGTCTTCTCCGATATATTCCTTATGGAAAAAACAAAAAACTCTGTTTTTCCTTTACTGATAAAATCAAAATGAAAGTACTTTTGGAAACAATGAACTTTCGACAGAAGTTAATGATAAAAAACATTGACGAATCTTTTAATTCTAGTGGATTGTAGGGAGGGAGTCATGTATGAAGCAAGATGTGTATATTGATAAACGACCTCTGCCACTGCTTTTCTTAAAGGAATATAAAAGTGCATTTTTACTGTTAGCAGCATTTAGTATTTTTTTCTTCTTTATTACCAAAAAAAATATCCCCGAAGGGATGTCTTTACAGGCATATCAGACCCTCATCATTTTTATCCTCGCTATTTTTCTTTGGGTTACAGATATCATTCCCCTTGCCATAACTAGCTTGATGGTTATGGGTCTACTCTCCACTTTTAATGTACTGGAAGTAAAAAAAATATATTCTTTCTTTGGAAATGAATCCGTATTTTTTATTATAGGCGCCTTTATTATCGCAGCATGTATTTCTACATCAGGATTAAGTGAGCGATTTGCCTACTTTGTATTAGCCAAGTTTGGAGATAAGCCCCATAGACTTGTTCTTTCAATATTCTTTCTGGCAGCATTTTTATCCCATTGGATGCCTGAACATGCAGTAGCAGCCATTCTCTTCCCTATTTTGATGTCTATTTCTCACACACTTACCCTAAAGCCAGGTTCTATACTGGGCAAATATATGTTTTTGGCTTTGGCATGGGGATGTATCATTGGTGGTGTTGTTACTTTTTTAGGCGGTGCGAGAAATCCTTTAGCCATAGGCATTTTATTAGAAACTACAGGGCAAAGTATAGGATTTTTAGAATGGATGATCGCTGTAGCGCCTCCTTCTTATTTACTGATGGCCATCGTAGCAGTGTACTTAAAGATAAAAGTAAGTGCCTCGACAAAGGATACTAAGCTTTTAGGGGATTTGATCATATCCAATCGTCAGCGAATGGGAAAAATACAATTCCGTGAAATAAAAGCACTGGTTATTCTCATTGGTACAATCTTTATGTGGGATTATACCAGGGTTTATTAAAATAGCTGTTAATGAAGGGAATCTTGTATCAATACAAAAGAAAATATTAAGAGCAGCAGC
>CALKRZ010000151.1 GCA_937989765.1 uncultured Clostridia bacterium
AGAAGCGCTGAAAATACTATTGAATGAAAGTAATACGCTTTTTGATGATTTGATTAAAAATATCAATAAATATGAGGAATTGTATGATCTCCTCAAGAGAATCGTACTGGATGGAGAAGAAATCAGCTTCAATGTTCAAGCTCATACACTTGGGATTATGTATGGAGTATTTAAAGAAAACAAGAATCGAAAGCTTGGAATTCATAATAAGATATTTGAGATTTTATTTTATAATTATTTGATCGCCAAGCAAGAAATCAAAAAAGGATCGCCTCTTAACTACAAGTATAGCGGTCAGTTCACAGATAGCAATGGTGATTTGAATATGGAGCTTGTGCTCCTGAAGTTCCAAGAACTCATGAAAGCGGAATATAGAAAAATCGATGAAAAGTTCGTAGAAAGAGAAGGTAGGCTGCTGTTTTTGGCATTTTTAAAACCCATCATCAACGGCATAGGATTTTATTTCGTCGAACCGGAAACCCGTATGTCCAATAGAATGGATATCGTAGTGACCTACCATAAGAAAAAATATGTAATAGAGCTTAAAATCTGGCGTAGCGGAAAGTATGAGCAAGAGGGAAGAGAACAGCTTAGCGAGTATTTGGAAGCTCAGAACCTGCATAAAGGCTATATGGTATTCTATAATTTCAATAAAGGCAAAGAGTATCGTGATGATCGAGTTATGGTAAATGGTAAAGAAATTTTTGAAGTGATCGTATAAGGCAACGTAAAGAAGGAGCAGATAATCTTTTATATTTGAGAAGATTTTTTGACTCATTTATTCAAACGGTATAAACCCCATCTTCTCATATTCCCTCGTACTAATCATATCCCTCACAGGCATTTTATGCGCCTTTTGAAACCTATGGATCGCCCCTTTCAGCCCATCCCCATATTTCCCATCGGGCCACCCATTATAAAACCCTAATTTCCGCAACCTCTGCTGCACTGCCATCACATCAGAGCCTGTTTCTCCAGGTTTCAGCACTCGAAATCCATCTCCAAAGGGGCCATAAGGTCCTTTTACGATGGTAATCTTGGTGCCAACAGGGATGAACTTTCTTACTTCTGCCGCATCTTTATTATACATACGGATACAGCCTTTAGATAAGGCATGGCCGATGGACCAAGGTTCGTCGGTACCATGTATGCCGTATTTACCCCACGGTACATTAAATCCCATCCAAGTCCCCCCAAATCCTTCCCCCCAAGTATCCTTGGATACGATCGTCCATGTTCCTATGGGAGAAGGAGTACTTGGCTTACCTCCTGATACAGGATATTCTTTAAATAATTTATCATCCTTAAATATGTACATCATATTGTTATCCAGCTCCACATGGATGAAATATGGATTTTTATATTTTTGTTGAAATACAGCTTGATATAAATGACCTCCAGGACTGGAGCGATAATAAGCCAAATCTCCGACCAATAGCCCTAATACTACAAGGAGTAAGCACTGCATTTTCCACGGCTTCACATCCCATCCCTCCCAATTTACATTATCCATCTATGCCAAAATATATGTTCTATGGGATGTACAATAGAATCAATTTATAGCTTTATAGAACTTTTGATTGTCCATGATATCTAAAATATGGTACAATAATCGTAAGGAAGTGTAGGTATGAATATAGATATTGAGACGTCTAAGAAACAGTAGCATAGCGGAGGTTTATTGCCTTTGGCATATAGGAACTTTATAGACCATGATATGAAAAGATTGGAGGATAAAAATATGAAATGGGATGAAGTACGAGAAGCATATCCAAATCAATGGGTTAAATTGCGTATTATCCATACTCACCAACAAGAAGACTATCTTCATATCGATGAAATGGAATTTATAAAAGAGATACAGAATGAAAGAGAAGCTACGCTAGAACTAACGCAAAGCAGGGGAGATAGTATCGTTTATCACACGAGTCATGAACTGATCAAGACTAAGCTGATCAAGAACGTAGGTTTATTCAGGAGGATGCTACATTGAAACTTGAATTGAGAGACAATTTGATTTTTGCAACGATAAAATTGTGGTATCAAGGTAATATGATTAGTATTGATAATATCGTAGTGGATACGGGAGCATCTTTTTGTATTATTGAGCCTTCTGTGCTAGATGAACTAGGTATTGCTATAAGTGTAGATGATGAGATCGAGACATTTTATGGGGTAAATGGTGTATACAATTACATTAAAAGAACGTCTGATCATATAGAACTTGATAAAGATATGATACTTAATGACATAGAATTTTATATAGGGACTGTTGATGAAAGTATTAATGGATTACTAGGGCTAGATTTATTAATGAAATCAAAGGCGATCATTGATCTAGCGGCTATGGAAATAATTTTCAAAAAAAATCAATGAATATAGGATAATTAGGTTATACGTAACTACAATTTTTGACTCTTCATACGAAAAGGCTTATGCACATATATCGTGTATAAGTCTTTATTATTTATGTAGCTAATGTCAATACTTTATAAAAACAAACAAAAGTGGAAAGCATAACAGAAAGAGGTGGAGATGGGATGATTTATAGAGCAAGGGAATTTTTATGTGGTCGTGCCTATGTGCACAAGCGAAAGTATGTGGGATTTCATGATCATAAGACCCATCATGCCCATATTGCTAGGAGGCGGCAATACTATAAAAATAATTTTACCATACAGGAATTGCAATATGAACAGATCTATGTACGACATAAGTTAGCCGCGTATGAGCAGAATGTAGGACCTTTATACTGGTATATTATCTCGATCTTTTTTACGGCTACCATGACCTTCATGTATCATGTACCCAAAAAAATAGAGGACAAGTTGATTTATCAAGTAGTGGATCATATGATCGAGCAGGAGGGAAATCGGATTGCGATGCTTTTGCTGAGGGATAATCGTGTAGGTCTTGAGAAGATCATAGAATCCTTGGAAAATATGCAGGATATAGAGCTGTTTTATGAAGGTACGGTTTACAAACTATTTTATTTGGGTCTGGACATTATTTTAGTGGTATTTTTTATGGTGCTAACATCTTTGATCGCATACAGTTTTTTAAATGGTAGAAGGGTAGCCTCTCTAAAGTTTAATCTCTTGGTCATTCAAGATGTGCTGGAGGAGGAAGAAGATCCAAAGCCAGCGCCTTGCCCAGTGGAGCAACCAAAGATAGAAACACAACCACTGAATACGATTACCCAAAAGCCCTACCATCCAGAGGACCAACCTCCACCAGAACGATTTCCCTTAGATCAGAACAATAAAAAATAACGGCAAATGTTGCCGTTATTTTTTGTATTTTATCCGTATGCGGATATCTTCACCGAAAAAGTTTAAGACTTTATAGTTTCCATGAATGCGGGAGGTGATCCGATCAGAATAAATATTTTTCCAGTTATTGGGCGGCAGATTGGTAGAAATTATAGTTGGTTTTTTGTCTAAAAGTCTGGTGTTTAGAAAATTAAATAATTCAGAGCTGGTCAGGATGGTAGAAAATTCTGTACCCAAATCATCAATGATCAAAAGATCTACCATAATGATGGTATCCAGTAAATCACTTTTTTCTTCGGTAGTATTTCGGTGGAAGCGCTCCTGCTCAATGAGCTTAAATAACTGGAAAGCTGTCAGGTACAGTACGGTTTTGCCACGATCTAATAGATCCTTAGCAATACAGTTGCACAAAAATGTTTTCCCGAGACCAGAGGGACCATAAAACAAAAGGTTAGTAAAGGATTGTTCATAGTTTTCTACAAAGTTCATGCACGTACTATAGATGACCTGCATATTCTGACGGGGCGACATGCCTTCTTTTTCATCGACCACATCAGAGTAATATCGAAAGTCAAAGTTATCAAAATTTTCTACAGCGAGTACATCCTTTAAGTTGGATTGCTCATAGGCGGTATTGATCAGTTTCTGCTGCAAACATTTACAGGAAGTACCCTCGGCATAGCCTGAATCCTTACAGGTAGCACAGGTATACGTGGGCACCAGATAATCCTTAGGATATCCGTTCATATGTAGAAGCTCTGCTTTTTCGATGGTTAGATCCATATTTTTTTCCTGGAGAGCTGCTATTAGCTTTTCGGCTTCACTAGGACTTTGAAGTACGGTGCGACTGATTTTGATACCTGTCATAGATAATTCCTGATCGATCTGAGCGATCCTAGGGATCTTTGTATAGACTTCTTGCTGACGAAGTTGAAGAGTGCGTGTATGATCATCTCTAATTTTTTCATAGGAACGAAGAAGCTTTTTGTAGTGGGAGGTATTCATAAGTTATGCCTACCTTTCTAAATCTTTTTTTATATATTCTCGTTCTAATCGTTTGAGTTCATCAAAGTCCCACTCGCGCTGTTCAAAGTTTACAAATCGATTGGTACGGGGTGGAGTGGAAGGTTGATTCTGCCCGGAGGCAAGTCTTTTTTGACTTTCTAAGTGTTTTTTTTGGGTAAATGCATCTTCTGATTTTTGCACATCTTCCATAGTAGATACATGGTTCTCATACCAACTGGTCAAAATCTGATCGGCATAGGGAAAACTTCCTTGGCTTGTTTGGAGTACCGTTTTGCGGCAGGCATGTTTGATGAGGTCCAGAGACATCTTATATACATGAAGCCATTTATTCATATAGTCTTCTTCGGTAGAAACTGGATCTCGTCTGCTCTGTCCCATGGCTTTCATGATCTCTCTATATTCAGTATTGTGTCTATAGATATGTTGTTTCGCTTTTTGGGCAGTATCTATTCCTTTTTCTGACCATTCTACAGCTACTTTTTCGATATAGCGCATATTTCGATGATTGTTGTCTGCACAGTGCTTTAGAAGGAGCTCTATGACATCCACGGGGAGTCGCAGCCAATCATAAAAACTAAACAGTGTACTAAGATCATTAAAGGTCAATAGTTTTCCTAGGTGTTTTTGAGCAGATTGAAATAGCATTTGGACATCTTCACTGGTATTCGTATAAATGTGGATTTCCTCTGTACTGTATTGAGGTCTCGTTTCCAGAACCAATCGTTTAGGTGCTGGGGAAACAATAGGAGGAGAAGGTTGTTGGGTGTGGGAAGCAGAGGGAGCAGCCAATAGATATTGTACATCAAAAGTTCCTGTTTCTGTATTTTGATGAAGTGTTACAAGGCCTTTTTCTTCCCAGTATTTCCAAGCTTGCAGTACATCTGATTCTAGTATATCTAAGGTAGTTGCGATTTGTTTAGTAGTAAGATCATAGATGCCGTGATAGCAGTGCCGGTAACCATATAGATAAACCTTTACAAATGTACCATTGGCTTTGGGCATATAATGATCTATAAAATGATTATAGATAGGGGTAGCCAGCTGCTGATCGTGTGTATGCATATTCAAAAAGGCCATATTTTTCCCTCCTGCTGTACTCTTACTTTATTATAGCATATATTGGTAGTTTTTTTTACATATGAAAATTTAAACTTTTGAATGATCCCATGGGTTTTCATGCAGGAAAAAGGGGATTGTGGATAACTTTAATAAAAGATAGGGATAGATTGATTTAAAACATAAGAGTATATCCAAATAACTACAAAAAAATACCGAATCATATAAAAGACAATGTATAAACAAGAGGCGAAAAAAACAGGGAGTATGTCATGAGTATAGCCAAAAGACAAGGTTTAGAAGGAGAGATCGAATAAATAAGTAGGAGGAAAGAAGAAAATTAACTGTCGATTGCAGTAGAAATTGCACACATTATATGTGTTAATAACTATGGGGATAGTGTGTATAACTTTTTGACATAATGTATTTGCAAAGAAAAAACAACCCGTAGATATAGAAAAATAGGGGTTGTTTTTTTAAAAATCAGGTAAAAATAAAATATATTATGTGAAATGATTATTCACAGCAAGAAGTAGCCAATATGGGGGACAAATCTGTGGATACTGTGGATAAGTCACTTTGCAACAGGGCTTCTCCAATCAAATTCACATCTCCAGCCCCCATAGTTATCAACAGATCTCCCTTGAAACAATGTTTTTTTAGATACGCTTGAACTTCTTCGAAACTTGAAAAATAATATACTTTTTTCCCTAGTTTTTGGATAGCTGCAGCTAAATCTTTAGCATGTATATCTCCTGGGTCTTTTTCACGAGCCGCATAGATATCAGTGATCAAAATGATATCTGCATCCCCAAAAGAGTGAGCAAAGTCCTGTAAAAATGCTTTGGTCCGAGTATAGGTATGCGGTTGAAATACGCACCAGAGCTGTTGATGAGGGTATCTTTGAGCCGCTTTTAGCGTGGCTTTGATTTCGGTAGGATGATGGGCATAGTCATCGATGATGGTAATACCATCATACATTCCCTTATACTCAAATCGCCTCTGTGTACCTCCAAAATTATATAAACCTTGGATACAGTCTTGTGCAGATACACCTAGATCATAAGCAGCGGCAAAAGCAGCGAGGCTGTTATAGATATTGTGGATGCCTGGTACCTGCAGAATGATTCGTCCCAGGTTTTTTCCTTGGAATAGGATATCAAAAGAACCAGACCCTTTTTTATTGTACTGGATATTGGCAGCAGCCCACATCACCGTATCAGGATTTGTACCGAAAGTAATCACCCGACAGGTCAAATGTTCTACTATTTGGTGGAGATTTTCTGTATCTCCATTGATCAGTAAGGCTCCTTGGGGTGGAATCAACTGAGCAAATCGGGTAAAGGAAGTACGGATTTCATCAATATCTTTAAAATAATCTAGATGATCTTCTTCGATATTCAGTACAATACCGATATAAGGAAAAAACTTTAAGAAGCTATTGCAATATTCACAGGCTTCAGTAATGAAATAGTCTGAGGATCCAGTGCGAATATTTCCACCGATGACTTCTAGTATGCCCCCTACAGTAATCGTGGGATCCATAGATCCTGCCAGTAGGATGTGAGAGAGCATGGAAGTAGTGGTAGTTTTGCCATGCGTACCGGCCACGGCAACAGCATAGGGATAGTGTTTCATGATCTGCCCTAAAAGAGCCGCTCGATCCATAGTGGGGATTTTTTTGGATAAGGCTTCTTGGAGCTCAGGATTATCTTCTTTGACAGCGGCAGTATATACGACTAGATCCACATGAGCAGGGATGTTCTCTGCACAATGACCTATAAATATAGGGACGCCTAATTTTTGCAGATGTTCTGTTATAGAAGAAGCCTTCATATCAGATCCGGATACATGAAACTTTCTCTGCAAAAGTATTTCAGCAAGACCGCTCATACTAATACCGCCGATGCCGATAAAATGTATTTTTTGATTTGGTTGATTAAAATTTATATGTAACATCATACCCCTCGATTCTTTAGGCATCTGAAAGAAAATAGACCATCATATTGACGAATTATTTTTTTGAAGATGCCTTATTTAATATCTTATTGATTATAGTAGATAAAGTGTGCTTAATTTATGCACTTATTTTATATTATAATAATATTTTTGTACATATAAAAAGGTTCTAGTTTTACTTTAAATATAAATCCGAATATTTTTCTAAAAAAAACTTATAATATTCGATTAGCTGTGCTACAATGGGAAAAAAGTGGATCTCTGCAAAAGCATATGATAACGCAAAGATCTGGAAAAAAGGAGAGAGTCACCGTGAGCCGTATGCAAAAGAATGAACGAATCGGGGTCATTACTCAAATATTAACGGAAAATCCCAATAAAATTTTTACACTTACCTATTTTGCCGAGCTTTTATCAAGTGCAAAGTCAACCCTCAGTGAAGATTTAGATATTATCCAAGAAATATTTAATACTTTTCAATTAGGGAGGATTGAGACAATTTCAGGGGCAGCAGGAGGTGTGATTTACAGACCTACGATGGGAAAGGAACAAATTGCTAAGTTCTGTGAAGAGTTGTGTTCTTTACTTAGGGACTCCAAGCGAGTAATCCCAGGGGGATATATCTATATGAATGATATTGTGTATTCTCCACAAATCTCTAGCAAGATTGGCAGAGCATTGGCAAATGAATTTTATGGTCTGGATGTAGATATGATTGTGACCATTGAGACAAAAGGGATCCCTATTGCGCTAATGACGGCGAGAGCCTTAAATAAACCCTTGGTTGTGGTGCGAAAGGAAGCAAGGCTCACGGAGGGAACAGTGATTCATATGAATTATATTTCTGGTTCTTCTAAGCGTATTCAAACGATGTCTTTACCAAAAAGGTCTATTCCTAAGGGATCTAAAGTTATTTTTATAGATGATTTTATGAAAGCTGGAGGAACGGTCAGAGGTATTATTGATTTGATGAAAGAGTTTGAAGCAGAAGTAGTAGGCGTCGGTGTATTTATGGCTACAGCTGAGCCAGAGAACAAGTTATTGGATCGATATCAAGCGCTACTTTTACTAGACCATGTAAATGAAGATCAAAAAGAAATTCATATTAGACCTTTTCACTGATAGTAAAAAAGATATG
>CALKRZ010000152.1 GCA_937989765.1 uncultured Clostridia bacterium
CAATCTGCTGGTCTATTTTGCGTCATACTGCGTCAGCAGAACCCGCTGATAGCCCCACTAGCAACGGAACCTGCTTCCTTGTCTGACACAAAATATCCGCAGCATCTTTGACCAGTTATTTTCTTTACGTTGCCTTACCACATACTTTTTCTGAGATCCGATTTTTTTACAGTGTAGGAGGATGTAATATGACATATGAAGAAGCGATTGAATATATAGAAAGCATTCAAAAATTTGGTTCTAAATTAGAATTATACCGTATTACTAGATTACTAGGTAAATTAGGAAATCCACAAGATGAGTTGAAAATCATTCATATAGCAGGCACCAATGGCAAGGGCTCTACCTGTGCGATGATGAGTAGTATTCTTCAAGCGCAAGGGTATTCCGTAGGACTATATACATCTCCTCATTTAGAATCTTATACGGAAAGAATTCAAATCAGTAGGCAAAACATAATAGAGCATGATTTTGCCGAGGTAACAGAAGTCATCAAGCGAACATCTTTAGAAATGCTACAACAGGGTGAAGGGCATCCTACAGTGTTTGAATGTCTCACGGCGATGGCATTGTATTATTTTTATCAAAAAAAAGTGGACTTTGTAGTCTTGGAGGTAGGTTTAGGAGGGAGATATGATGCAACAAATATAATAAAAGCACCCCTTCTTTCTGTGATTACAGCGATTGGTATGGATCATGTAGAATTTTTGGGGGATACCATAGAGAAGATTACCTATGAAAAAGCAGGAATAATTAAGGAAAAGTGTCCAGTTGTATTGTATTATCAATCCGAAACAGTGTATAATATAATTAATGATATTTGTCAAAAAATGAACTCACACTTATTCTATATTCAAGAGCAGGAGTTGGAAATTTTACACCAAACTCTTTATGATACAATTTTTACAGTGAGCAATAAATATTTTTCCTATGAGCATATTCGTTTATCCTTGATTGGAAATTATCAAGTACAAAATGCTTGTACTGCACTTTTAGCAGTGGAAGCGCTTCGAGCACAGGGAATTCTCATAGATCCCCAAAGTGTCTATAGGGGTCTTCAAGAAGTATATTGGCATGGAAGGATGGAAATCTTTTCTGTTGATCCTATGGTTATACTGGATGGAGCGCATAATGCAGATGGAATTCACGCCCTCAAAAATATAATCATGACCTATTTTCCACATATGAAAGTCACTTTGCTTTTTGGTGTTCTTCAGGATAAATCCTATCGCCAAATGCTAGAGATCTTATTGCCTGTTATTCATACAGTCGTTGTCACTCAACCCAACAATGACAGAGCTCTTTCTGCGAGCAGCTTAGGAGCTGAAGTAAGTCAATACCCCGTTACGCTACATATCGAAAAAGACATCGATCATGCAGTACGATTGGCACTGGAAATAACGAAGAAAGAAGAAATTCTTATTTGTGCAGGGTCATTATATTTGATTGGAGATGTACGTAGAATTTTATTAAAAGATAAAACATAGGATGTTGAAAAGATATATACCTACCTACCACATACTTTTTAGGAGATTTAACATATGAAATAGAGGATATAAGGAGGAATTGCGGATGATAAATTTCAGGGAAGAACTGCAAAAATATAAACCGAGTCTTGAAGTAGATGAGATAGAAGAATCCATTCATTCAGATGAAATACAGGATATGCTTGATCTCCTGCAGCATATATCAAAGCAAATCCAAAAAACAAAGGATAAGGAGTAGATGGCCGTGAATTGTCCAAGGTGTCATACGGAAATAAGCCGCGGTAAGCAGTGTGCCAACTGCAACTTTGATGTAGAATTATATCATAAGATCAAGATGATCTCTCTTCGTCTTTATAATAAGGGATTGGAACAAGCAAAAAATAGAGATCTAACAGGGGCGATTTCATCTCTCATAAAAAGTATAGAGTTTGATAAAACCAATATCACTTCAAGAAATGTATTGGGGCTTGTCTATTATGAAGTAGGTCAAGTGGGTCAAGCTTTAAAGCAGTGGGTTATTAGTACAGGATTTCAAAAAGAAGAAAATGTAGCCAAGGGATATATTGATCAAATTCAAAACAGCGGGAGAAAGCTAGAGCAACTGAATGATGTTGTGAAAATGTTTAATCAAGGACTTGAATATGCCAGTCAGGGCAGTGAAGATATGGCAGTCATTCAGTTAAAGAAGGCTATAGATGTAAATCCTAATTTTGTGGAAGCATATTCTCTCCTAGGATTATGTTATATGATGCAAAATCAATCAGACAAAGGGATTCAATATATACAAAAAGCATTAACCATTGATGTGAATCATCCTAAGTCGATCAGGTATTATAAAGAACTACATCCAAATTCTGTTCGTCCGGAAATTAAAGAAAAACCAGCCCAAATGATAAAATCTAAGGAAAAGAAGTATTCTCGCAGTATGCAGATGCAAGGTAAGAAGCATAATGCTTTTTCACCTATGGGTGAAATATTAGGATTTTTAGTAGGTTCAGTATGTACATTCGCAGTTTTGTATATATTGATTATTCCTGCTAGAGTAGATGGTTTTAAGACAGAAATTCAAAAGTTAACTACTACTATGAAAGAGTATGAAGGACAACTTATAAGAACCAATCGAGAACATGAGGATGTGCAGCAAAGCCTACATAAGGAGAATGAACAGCTTATAAATGAAAATGAAGCTTTGAAGCAATCTCAAGCTATACTTGAAAGGGTGCAGAAAGTGCAGCAAGCATCCATATTGGTTCAAAATAATAAATGGGAGGATGCAGCTATACTTCTTCAAAATATAGAGGTAAGTAGCCTTCCAGTAGATAGTAAAAGCACATATGAAGCACTAGCACAAAACGTATATGCGAAGGTGAGTGAACAATATTATAAACAGGGTATAACTGCGTATAATACCAAAAAATATGAGGAAGCTATCGTATTATTTGAAAAATCGTGGATGTATGAGCAACAGGCAAATTATTCTGATGATGCCCTTTATTGGTTAGGCCGATCCTATGAAGTGAGAGAAGAGTTTGAAAAGGCAAAGAAAACCTATGAATTGCTTTTAGCCACTCATCCTGCCTCAAATCAAAAATATAATGCAAGAAATAGATTAACAAGGCTTCAATAACACCATTTTTGGTGTTATTTTTATGGAATAAAAAATCTGTGTTATATTCTTATATAAAATATGATATAATGCAGAGGAAAGAATTTTTGCATAGTATAACATAATGAAAAATATATATAAAATAGATCATATGTGTGGACAAAGTATAGAAATAGTTATTTTGATAGATAGGAGGAGTTTGGTTGAAGACGAAATTGTTCGAAAATACCAAAATAACAGCATATTATTTATGGGAGTATACCAAATTTGACAATGCATTAAACTTATGGCATTGTGCAGAAGATATTGCCTATTATTTTGAAATAAATGACTTGCTTACCTTTCAGCAAGTTTTACAGATTACCCAAAGTTCTAAACATGAAACCCAATACATTGACTTTATTAGAAATATTGCATTTCGAATACATATTTGTACTGGTTGTAATAATGCGCTACATAACTGGTACATAGCAGAAAGAGTGATTTTTAATCATGAATGCCTAGTTGCGCTACTAGAAGTAACAAATATATACCGAAGAATACGGAATGGAGACGATACGATTACCCAGAATATACGCTCAGAATGGATTAGAAAGCTTCTCACATGAGTATAAAGCATACGAAAGGTCATTACATTGGCCAATCGTATGCTTTTTTAGCATATCTTCCCTAGTGACCTCCATATATTTATAGTAAAGCAGTAATTACTTACGTTTATAGGGTAAAGATAGCTAAAAAGGAGGAGAGCGTTCATGGGAATGACAGATTTTAGTATGTTTATTAAAAAAGACCGGGAGGAACGACAAAAACAATATTTTGAGGGGACATTACTAGAGTATCTAGAAATTGTGAAGGAACAAGCCCAGGGTGCTACGTTAGCCCATGAAAGAATGCATTTTCTCATTGTAGATCCAGGAGTAGAAGTAATTAAGACAGAAGAAAACCCTAGACTTAGAAGAATTTATGCAAATGATATTTTAAAACGCTATAAGGTATTTCAGGAGGATTTTTTTGGGATCGAAAAAGTACTCATGAAAATTGTACGATATTTTCATTCTGCTGCTATGCGTGGAGAAGAATCAAGACAGGTTTTGTATTTAGTAGGGCCTGTAGGAGCAGGAAAATCTTCTATTGTAGAAAGTTTAAAGAAGCTTTTAGAAGCCAGTGCGCCCATTTACATGATTGAGGGCTGCCCAATGCGGGAAGAACCCTTACATTTGATTCCTAAGCATCTAAGACCCGTATTTGAAAAGGAGCTCCATGTAAAAATAGAAGGAGATTTATGTCCAGTATGCCGGTATCGATTGAAGAATGAGTTTCATGGAGAGTATGAAAAGTTCCCTATAAAAACTGTAGATTTTTCTATACGCTCTAGAAAGGGAATCGGGGTAGTGCCCCCTGTAGATCCCAATAACCAAGATACCTCTGTACTTATTGGTTCTGTAGATATATCCAAAATGGATCTATACCCTGAAGATGATCCACGGGTATTGGCACTCAATGGAGCATTTAATGTAGGGAATAGAGGGATTGTAGAGTTTATCGAAGTGTTTAAAAATGATGTGGAGTATTTACATACTATGATTACAGCTACCCAAGAGAAAGCCATTCCTTCTCCAGGAAAAGGAGCTATGATTTATTTTGATGGGATCATACTGGCCCATTCTAACGAGGCAGAATGGAATAAATTTCGGTCAGACCATACCAATGAAGCCATATTAGACCGGATTGTAAAGATCGAGGTACCCTACTGTATGGAGCTTACTGAAGAAATCAAAATCTATGAAAAGATGTTGAAACGATCGAATTATAAGGCTCATATTGCCCCACATACCCTAGAGATTGCCTCCATGTTTGCGATTCTTACCAGGATTGCACCCTCGTCTAAGGTAGATCCAGTCACCAAATTAAAGATCTATAATGGGGAAGAAGTCATTGAAAAAGGAAGTACAAAACGAGTCGATATCATGGAATTAAGAGAAGAGGCAGGCAGAGAAGGAATGACCGGGATTTCTACACGCTTTATCATGAAAGCCTTAGATAATGCGTTATCTGAATCAGAATACGACTGTATTCATCCACTCAGTATGATGGAATCCATTATCCATGAAGTAAAAGAAATGACCGCATCAGATGATGTAAAGAAGAAATACCTAGGATTTATACAGGATGCGATCAAGAAAGAATATCACAAGATACTAGAAAAAGAAGTCACTAAGGCTTTTATTCATGGATATCGAGAGCAGGCAGAGGATTTATTTAACAATTATCTAGATCATGCAGAAGCGTATGTAAATCGTACAAAGATTAAAGATCATAATACGGGAGAAGAATTAGAGCCAGATGAAGGTTTTTTGAAATCGATAGAAGAACAACTAGGTATTACAGGGACGGCTGCAAAAGGATTCAGACAAGATGTTACATCCTATATGTTTGCACTTCTTCGAAATGGAGGCAAAATCGAGTACAGCTGTTATGAACCATTAAAAGAAGCAATCGAAAAAAAATTGACAGCATCTGTACGGGAACTTTCAAGAGTGATTACGCAAACAAAGGTGAGGGATAAGGATCAAAATAAAAAATATAATACCATGGTAGAAGAAATGAAACGGAATGGATACTGTGACTGCTGTTGCAATGTCATATTAAAGTATGCTGCCAATAATCTATGGAAAGATTAGGGGTGGAATTATGACCATTTTTAGAGAGTATCAAGAGCGAGGTAGAGACAGAAGTTCAGAAGATCGAAGACGACATCGAGAATTAGTAGAAAAAAATATAAAAGAAAATATCGGCAGCATTATTTCAGAGGAAAGTATTGTTGGCAAAGATAAAAATAAAAAGATAAAAATCCCTATTCGGGGATTGAAGGAATATCGTTTTGTATATGGAACCAATAAGCCGGGGGTTGGGTCAGGTACTGGAAAAGAAAAAAAAGGCGATAAAGTAGGAGAAACCAAGCAAAAACAGGGCAGTGGGGAAGGAGAAGCAGGTAATCAAGAAGGCGAAGATATCTATGAAACAGAGATTACAGTAGAAGAAGCCATTCATTATTTGTTTGATGATTTAAATCTACCTTATCTGTACCGTAAAAAATTTTCAGAGATCGAGTCAGAGAGTAAAACTAGAAGGTGGGGGATTCAGACGAAGGGGATCCCGCCCCGTCTTTGTAAGAAGCGAACAGTCTTAGAAAAAGTCAGACGAAAAAAACAAAAAATGAGAATGATGGATGCTCAACAAAAAGACGAGTTTGAACAAGAAAGATTTCCTTTTCATGAAGATGATATTAGGTATTTTAGAGTCAAAGAGGATATTAGAAGGGAATCTAATGCGGTGATATTGTGCATCATGGATACATCTGGTTCTATGGGACAGACCAAAAAATATCTAGCGAGGAGTTTTTACTTTCTATTATATCAGTTTGTAGTACTCAAATATCTTCAGGTAGAAGTTGTGTTTATTGCCCATACCACAACCGCTAAAGAGGTTACAGAAAATGAATTTTTTCATAAGGGAGAATCAGGGGGTACGTATATCAGCAGCGGATATGAAAAAGCACTAGAGATCATTGAGGAGCGATATAATCCTATTACATGGAATGTGTATGCATTTCACTGTAGTGATGGGGATAACTGGGGTGAGGATAATAAAAAGGCGGTAGAATCTGCAAAAAAATTATGTGAAGTATGTAATCTATTTGGATATGGAGAGATTAAAACCAGCACCTATACCAGTAGTATTCTATATAAATATACAGCGGAAATAAAAGAACCTAATTTTACTACTGTAAAAATTACCTGTAAGGAAGATGTCTGGCCAGCCTTTGTAGAGATTCTGAGCATTGAAAAAAACAATAGCCAAAGTGGGTGATCGCATGGGGGACTATACCATTTCAGAATTAATGGATTGGAATGAACAGATTGAGACGTTAATTACACAAAATCACCTTAATTGCTATTCTCAAGAATTTGAAATCATTAGTTTTGAAGATATGCTCTGTTATGAAGCTTATGTAGGTATGCCTTCTCACTATCCCCACTGGAGTTTTGGGAAAACATATGAAAAGATGAAAACCTTATACCAATATAATTTATCAGGGCTTCCGTATGAGATGGTGATTAATTCTGATCCTTGTATCGCATATCTTATGAAGGATAATACCTTGCTTTTACAGATTTTAACGATTGCTCATGTATATGGGCATAATGATTTTTTTAAGAACAACCGCTTATTTCAAAAAGGCACTAAAGCCAAGAGAACGCTTGAGATGTTTAAAAATCATGCCAATCGTGTACGAGGGTATATACAGGATCCTAGTATTGGCTATAAAAAAGTCGAACGGATTCTAGATGGGGCGCATGCTCTAAAGATGCAGTGTAGTACTGTAGTAGGGATAAAATATGAGTCAAAAGAAGAAAAGAAAAAAAGAATCTTGGAGGAATACCGAAAAGACAAGCAACCCAGAATACAATTTCCATTACTGGAGAAAACAACTCCGGAAGAATTTCCAGCACTACATAAGATCCCTTTGGAACCCGAACAGGATATATTGCATTTTTTGGTGGAGTATGGAGACTTGGAAGAGTGGGAAAAAGATATCCTTCTCATTGTTTCAGAAGAAAATTCTTATTTTATTCCTCAGATCGAAACAAAGATTATGAATGAAGGGTGGGCCAGTTATTGGCATTACACGATTTTAAATCAATTACAGCTTTCCCAAGGTCTTCATATGGAATTTTTAAAAAGACATAATATGGTGATACGTCCTCATATGGGGCAGGTCAATCCATACTATGTTGGATTTAAGATATTTGAAGATCTAGAGAAACGATATGGAAGAGAAAAAATGTTTGAAGTAAGGGCATTAGAACGAGATGAATCTTTCCTGCGGAAATATCTAACCTTTGAATTATGTCAGGAGATGAATTTGTTTGAATATGACCAGCAGGAGCAGTATTATATCGTCACAGAAGTAGCCAATGAAGAAGGGTGGAAAAAGATCAGAGACTCTCTAGCGCGTTCTGTAGGAATGGGTACAGTGCCTATTATGCACGTAACGGATGTGGGCAAGATGGATCGAACCCTGTATCTAGAACATGAACATGATGGGCGGGACTTAGAGTATAGCTATGCATCTGAGACCTTAAAATATTTACAGGAGTTATGGGGTGGAAAAGTTGTACTGCAAACATATATGAATCAAATATCCAAAGAGTTAATTTGTAATGAAGAAAAAAGAGTCACTCTAAAAAATAAAAATGAGTAAAGCACTTGCTTGCAAGTGCTTTACTCATTTTTATGAAGTTGCCTTAGTATGTCTTGCGAAGTATGCGGTAAGGTAGGAAGCTTTTCTTTGAGGGAAGGGATAGAAATTCGTTCGTCGAACATTCTCTGATCAAATATAAAATGATCGGAAGGTACAATATTCCATCTTCTATTATGAACTTCATTCAGGGCATTGGCAATTTCATAAAAATTCCAGTGCGTATTAGAATCTAATAAATATAACCCGGGGTGTTTAAAAGCTAATTGATACAATGCTGCAACCGTATCTTCCAAGAAAGAACAAGCAGGATACCATTTAGTACTCGCCTTTACTTTATTTTGTTCAGTCATACATTTTTCGAAATATGTAATCATAGTATTATTACCGATCTGGTTCCCGATCTGCCATCCAAGGCGAGCTACAGTAGCCGTCCTGTTTTGATAAAAAACCCGCTGCTCTGATATTCGCTTTTCATACCCGTATCCTTGTGCTGCATCTGGTTTAGAAAAAACGGTAAAAGGACCTTTTGCATCATCAGAAAAAACCATCACTGTACTGGTATAGATAAATTTAATACCTAAAGTTTTGGTAATCCAAGCCAATTCACTAGTCCAGTGATAGTTTACCATAAAGCTTTCATTAGACCGTCCTGTATCTTGGGAATGAATAGCCAAATGAAATAGAACATCGGGTCGAATGCTTCTGAGATAATTTTCCATGGTGTGATATTCATCAATAGGGATGGTCGTACGATCCCATCCGATCACCGTAACACCTTGTTCTTCTAAATATGTTTTCAAAGCAGATCCTACTGTACCATGAATTCCTGTAATAACAGCTTTCATACTTTTAAACCCCTTCACTCAAGAATAAAAACTGAGGATAGTCTGCAGGATGTCTGAAAAAATATGTGGTAAGGCAAATATATACTTTCTTAGGCATCCAAAAAATAAAAATATAGTAACACAAAGTGCAAAAAAGGTTCCAGCATAAGCAAGAACCAACCCATACAAATATAAAAATAGTGGTGCATTGATGGAGATAAGGGGACTCGAACCCCTGTCTCTTGACTGCCAGTCAAGTGTTCTCCCACTGAACTATATCCCCAGATGTATGATCATGATACTACATTTTAGTAAAAAAATCAATAGGTTATAAGCAATTCTAAAAAATGAGTGAAAAGCATATCTATTAGGAGAGGGGGAATGTCTATGAAAAAAAAACGGAGAGTAGTAAAACCTATACCCGTTCAAAAAGAAAAAAAGAAGTTAAAAGCAAGAGTAGTAGATCTTCTAGAACTTCCTAAGGAAATTGTATTAAACCTACCTCTGATTTCAATGATGGGTAACGAGGAGCTTCATATAGAAAATTATAAGGGCATGATTGAATACAGTGAAGAAAAAATTCGAATCCATACAGCAATAGGGATTGTTAAAATAGAGGGTAGAGGATTATTTTTGAAAGCGATTACGACAGAGCATATTACCATTCATGGCGTCATCGTAAAAATAGAATTTTTAGTATAGTAGACTTGGCTTAAGGAGGAGATTTATGTTTTTAGGAATATGGCATTATTTTCGTGGCTATGTTATGATTGAAGTATCTGGATTTTCTGTAGAAAGATTTATTAATTTGGCAACCCACAAAGGGATTTATCTTTGGGATATTCAGAGACATCATAATACCATTAGAATGAAAGTGAGTATTGCAGGATTTCGACTTCTAAGGCATTGTACAAAGAAAACCAGATGTCGAATTAAGATATTGGAGAAGAAAGGATGGCCATTTTTGGCTCACAAGTACAGAAAACGAAAGTTTTTGGCCATGGGCATCCTAATGTTTATTGGTACACTATATATCTTGGCATCCTTTATCTGGGTGATCGAGATTCAAGGTACCCAAAGGATCCACAAAGATCAGTTGGTAACTGCATGTATAGAAGCGGGATTAAAGCCAGGCGCATGGAAACCCAAAGTCAGTAAGAATGAAGTCGAAAAGAAATTGATGAAACAGTTTAAGGATATTTCATGGGTAGCTATAGAAATAAAAGGTACCAAAGCCAAAATTCAATTGGTAGAGACGCTCGCGGAGATGGAATTGATTGATCGTACTACCCCGTGTGATGTAGTGGCTAAAAAATATGGACTCATTACTTCTGTGGTAGTCAGCAGTGGTACCCCAAAGGTCAAGCCTAAGGATGTAGTACAAAAAGGAGATACGCTGATTAGTGGAGAATTACTCATAAAAGAAGATGAGACAGATGTAGTGAAAAAATTTGTGCATGCTATAGCAGAAGTAAGAGCTAAATTATGGTACGAAATTTATACAGAGCAGTCTATGATATATATAGAGAAAAAGTATACAGGGCAGGCAAAGAAGCATTATCGTTTCCAAATTATGGAGTATCCTATAAATTTGTTGAAAACTAGTATTTCTTACGAGAATTATGATAAAATTACGACTAGACACAGACTCAATCTGGGTGGAGATTTTGCACTTCCTGTAGAGTGGATTATAGAAGACTATAAAGAATTTATTCCTAATAATAGGAAGAGAACTCTTGCGGAAGGAAAAAAGCTGGCAGAAGCTTCTATCGAATTGAGATTTAAAGAAGTAACACAGGCTAAAGAGAGTGAAGTAGAACATAAACAGATCCAGTATGTAGAACAGGGAAATATATTAATTGCAAAAGCTGTGATAACGACGATTGAAAGAATTGATGAACAAAAGAAGATGAATATTGATTGGAACAATGAGGAGTAAAGAGGAGTGAGGAATATGAGGGGAGGATACTTCATACAGCGGATACAGCTTATTAAAAAGCAGTCTTTTATCCTTTTATTAACCTTGACTGCATTTCTTCTGACGAGTGGCATGGTTGCTACTGGAGCGTATATGCGCGAACAATATGCGCTGAAGATTGGGGATGTTTCTCCTAAACGTTTTGCAGCGACCAAAGAGAGCATCAATCAAGTGTCTACTGAAAGAAGAATACAGGAAGTACGAAATAGTATAAAGCCATTATATAAGCAGGATCCAGAAACAGAAAAACAAGCGCTTATTCAAATATCTGATTTTTTCGAGGCGGTGGCAAAGACTAAAAAGCCACATCTATATGGGTATGGAGATCCATTGCAGCATCTAAAACAAGAAACTGCATTGTATCTTACAGATGATCAGTATAGTCTTAGTATTTCCTTAGACGATGAGATAATCAAAAGCCTTAAAGAAAATACCATTGATATTGTACAAGCGACATTGAACACGGGAATTAAACAGGATGGAGAAATAAAAAGTTTGTTAGATGTAAAGGATGAGTTTGAAAAATTACCTTATGAGAGAGATATTACTACGCTGGCATATTCTATCGCATCTGTTTTTATAAAACCTAATATTGTGATTGATGAAGAATCAACCCAACAAATGATTGCTCAAAAAATATCGGAAGTAGAGCCAGTATGGGTATTACAAGGGCAGAAAATCGTAGATCAAGGAGAAATCATTACAGAAGAGATTTATTATATTTTAGAATCTTTAAACCTCATTGATAAAGGTTTTCAAAAAAACTACTTCCCCTATATCGGGGGAATACTGCTCGTACTATTGCTGCAGATATTTTTCTATGTATATATCCAAACTTTTCATAAGCATATTTCTCATCAAAAAAAGGAAATACTTATGATTTTTACGATTTATTGTATTACCATAGGTCTGATTCGACTGATGACCCAAGTTCCATTTATTTTGATCCCTATTTCTATTGCAGGGATGCTGATCGCGATCCTTTTGGATGTACAACTGGCGATTATGATGAATTTGCTCATTACCAGCATAGCCGCACTTATTTATAAAGGAAATCTGCAATTCGTTTTATTTTTTATTATTTCTGGCACTTTATGCTGTATTTTGGTGATGCATACGTATCAAAGGAATAAAATCCTATGGGTGGCTTTCTTGATCAGTGTAGTCAATAGCGTGATTATGTTTGGATTAGGGCTTTTCTTTGATAAAGGATATAGTGTAGAGCTATTTCAATATTGTATATTTGCTTTTTTAAATGGGATACTGTCAGTGATTATAACCGTGGGAAGCCTCCCTTTTTGGGAGGGCGTATTTGATGCAATTACCCCCTTTAAACTACTAGATTTGACCAATCCTAGTCAGCCTCTATTAAGAAAACTGATGATCGAGGCACCGGGTACGTATCATCACAGTTTATTAGTGGCAAATCTGTCAGAAATGGCAGTATCTGATATGGGAGGCAATCCTATACTCGCCCGTGTGGGAGGATATTATCATGATATTGGAAAGTTATACCACCCTCAGTATTTTAAAGAAAATCAAATGATGGACAATCCCCATGATCTACTAGAGCCTATGATTAGTGCTAAAATCATCAAGCGGCATATTAAAGATGGCTTGGAGATTGCCACCTCCTATAAGTTGCCTAGAGTGATAAAAGATATAATTCAACAGCATCATGGAACCACTTTGATCAAATACTTTTACTATAAGGCAGTTAAAGAAAGCGTAATTACAGAAGTCACGGAAGAAGACTTCCGATATAAAGGCCCTAAACCCCAGAATAAAGAAGCAGCGGCTATTCTGTTGGCAGATACAGTGGAGGCTGCAGTAAGAGCTGCGATGCCCAATAAACAAAGCATGAAAGATATAGAGAATTTGGTACGGATATTGATTAAAGAAAAATTAGATGATGGACAGCTGGAGGAGAGTACTTTAACAATTAAGGATTTAGATATTATTTGTGTTTCTTTTATGAAAGTATTTAGCGGCATGTACCATGAACGAATTCCCTATCCTACGATGGACAAAAAGGAGGCAGATGAGGATGCAGATCTGGATTGACAATAGAACAGAAGTATCTGTAGATGAAAAATTATATACGATCATGGAACAAGTAGTGGAGAAGGCATTGGAACAGGAAAAGCATACTACTTCTGTAGAGGTGAGTATTAGTTTAGTTCAATATGATGAAATCCAAAGACTTAATAAGCAGTTTCGACATAAGGATAAGCCCACCGATGTACTATCTTTTCCCATGCTAGATGAATCAGTGGAGAGTAGCCAGATAGAAGAACAAGTGCTTGTGTTGGGAGATATTATTATATGTATGGATCAAGCACGGGTGCAGGCGGAGGAGTATGGTCATTCCTTAGAGAGAGAAATTGCTTTTCTTACCGCACATAGTATGTTTCACTTAATGGGATATGATCATATGAATAAAGAAGAAGAGCAGTGGATGGAGCAAAAGCAGGAAGCAGTACTCCAGGCATTAGGGATCGTGCGATGAAAAATCGTAGCTTATTAGATAGTTTTAATAACGCCCTGCAGGGTGTAATCCATGCCCTGCGCACAGAAAGAAATGTAAAAATTCATTTTCTAGCCGCCTTTGCTGTTTTGATTTTAGCTCTTTTTTATAGATTTACCCCTATTGAACTTTTGATCTTAATTGCTACAAGTACTTTGGTCATTGTAACCGAATTATTTAATACCGCGGTGGAGGCCATTGTAGATTTAGTTTGTGGAGAGAAAAAGCATCCCTTAGCAAAAGTAGCCAAGGATGTTTCGGCTGGAGCTGTATTTATTACTTCGATGAATGCTTTAATAGTGGCGTATGTACTTTTCTATACAAAGATAGAAAGACAGGGACTTATTATACTACATCGCATTCAACAGCTTCCCATATATATTACGCTGATTTCCATATTACTTGTGATCTTATCTACGATTGTCCTCAAAACGCTTACAGGACATACAAAACCGTTTCAAGGGGGGATGCCCAGTGGACATAGCTCTCTGGCCTTTGCTTGTGCCACGTGTATAGCATTTCTCACAGATCATATATTAGCTATATCCTTAGCATATTTCTTAGCACTTTTGGTAGCGCAGAGCAGAGTAGAAGGGAAAATTCATACACTGCTTCAGACCATGGCAGGGGCGCTCTTAGGGACACTCATTACGATTTTGATCTTTCAGTTATTTTTATAAAGCCAATAAGTGACTTTTCACTACAAAAACTTTCTATACAATAGACTTGGGGGAATACGGATGAAAAGCTATGTAAAGAGTATCATTGGAATACTATGTATAGTTGTTATGTTCGGGTCAGTAGGCTGCAAAAAACAGCAAAAGCAGATTCAAGAGCCAGTCGTGGTACAAATAGAAGAACCAATACAAAATCCACTACTGGATGCTGAAGTATCCGAAGATCAAGAAAACAATCCGATAATAGGCATTCCAGTAGGACAAGGGGTCAACCCTTTGACAGGTCTATGGGTTACTGAAGAAGCTGTAAAAAGACGTCCTGTGGCTATTATGATCAATAACCTCCACAAAGCGCTGCCCCATAGTGGAATTTCTCAAGCAGATCTTTTTTATGAGGTTTTGGCAGAAGGAGAAATAACAAGAATTATGGCGGTATTCCAAGAGGTGACGAGCAAAAAGATTGGCCCTGTCCGTAGTGCCAGACATTACTTTTTGGATTTTGCATTTGACCATGATGCGATCTATGTGCATTATGGAGGTAGTCCTCAAGCATTTAAAGCTTTCAAACAGCTTAACGCACCTAACCTCAACGGACTTTCCTATCTAGATGATATCATGTGCTTTAGAGATAAAGAAAGAATGAAGCAAAAAGGGATGTATGAACATAGTCTATATACGAGTGGAGAAGGAATCCAAAAAGCGTGGGACAAGGTTCAGTATCGTACAGAAAAAGAAGTAAAATATCCACCTACATTCACTTTTTCTGAAGTAGAATATACACCGAATGGGGAAACAGCCCTACAGGTCATTGTTCCTTTTTCTAAATACCAAATGTCAGAATTTGCATATGATGAAGAAAAAAAGGTATATTGGCGAGCTCAAACAGGAAAGCCTCATGTAGATATAGAAAATGGAGAACAACTTTCTGTAAAAAATATTATCATTCAATTTGCAGATATTAGAGTGATTGCAGGAGATGATGCAGGAAGAAGAGAGGTAAACCTAGTGGGTAAGGGAACAGGACTCTATATAAGTGGTGGAAAATCAGTACCGATTACTTGGAGTAAAAAAGATCATCATACGCCTACAGTTTTTAAGGATGAGGGAAATAATATACTCCATCTAAACAAAGGAAAAACATGGATCTGTGTATTCTCTAAGGATCGAAAAGTACAAATTCAATAAACTACAAAGTGAGGAGGATTTTATGACGAATATAGAGTTGCTAGAAATAGCAAAGAATGCAAGAGAAAAAGCGTATGTGCCTTATTCTCATTTTCAAGTGGGGGCAGCCCTACTGACCAAATCCGGAAAAGTATATACAGGATGCAATGTAGAGAATGCTTCTTATGGTGCTACCAACTGTGCAGAGCGGACGGCTATATTTAAGGCTGTATCAGAAGGCGAGCAGCAGTTTGACAAGATTGCAATCGTCAGCAGCTCTGGAGAGTTTACTTTTCCATGTGGGATCTGCCGTCAAGTCATAGCAGAATTTATGAAAGATGGAGAAATCATACTAGGAAATGATCAAGGAGAAATAAAAACTCTCCAATTTAAAGAGGTTCTGCCTTTTGCTTTTACAGAGGCAGATCTTGAAATAAACCGTCAGAAAAAAGAGTAGGAGTGGCTAGGATGAATGATGGAGAAAAAGAAAAAATATATAGTTTTATTGTGATGATTGTTTCAACAGCGTTAATGATCGTATTTCTTGCTTTTGTATTAATGAAAGGTAGTGAAGGCGCGAATGAAATACAGGAAGCGCCTAAGGAAGAAACCCAGAGCTCTGTTCAACTAGAAAATGGAACGCGAGTGGAGATCATAGACAGCACGTTGGAGATGAGTATGGGAGCAGACCGATTGGTAGTACAAATTTGCACCCCTTCTATTGTACGGGTAAATTTTCTGCCAGAGGGTAAAAAAGGCCCTGCTACAGAAGTAGTATCAGATCAACAATGGCAGCCTGTTGCAGCGTCCATAGATGTAAACGAAGATCCAATGGTCATAACGACTGACGAGATGATTGTGAAGATTAGTCAGCAAGACCATAGAATTTCTATATATGATCGGGAAAATCAGTTCTTGATTGGGGAAAAGGAAGCTGGATCTGTTACTCAAGATGGCGTAAAGTTTACCTATGATGCCAAGGATTTTTTTTATGGGGTACATGGTTTTTCAGCGAATGCCTTGGCTAAAGAGGGGATGCTTCGACAAAAAGGGGGTACCATTCGAGCAGGCTCCCAGGGAGATAGTGGCGCCCCTCTGATATGGAGTACCAAAGGCTATGGTTTATTGGTGAATTCTGAAGCTGGATTATTGGGGAAGTTTGATGATCAGCTATCTTTTAGTCGGGGTACCAAAGAGGATATGGAGTACTTTATCATGGTGGGAGAGCCAAAACAGATTTTATCTTCAGTAGCCCAAATCAGTGGTAAACCGCCTATGTTTCCTAAGTGGGCTATGGGCTTCCATAATACAGAGTGGGGTATTGATGAGAAAGAACTGATAGAAAGTATAGATACATATCGCAGCAAACAACTTCCTATTGATAATTATGTCCTGGACTTTGATTGGAAAGCATGGGGAGAAGATCAGTATGGAGAGTTTCGCTGGAATGAGGAGAAGTTTCCGAATGGTGCATCAGGAAAGCTGAAAGAAACGATGGATCAAAAAGGATTGAAATTAACAGGCATTATGAAGCCAAGGCTTCATGTAGATACAGAACAAGGTCGATTTGTTACAGAAAATAATTTTTGGTGGCCTACTAAAAAGCCTTATAGTGATTATTTTTCTAAAAAGCAGGTAAATGATCTAAACTTTGCTATTCCTGAAGTTCGAACATGGTTTTTCGAACACAGCAAAGCAGCTTTTGATACAGGGATCATCGGATGGTGGAATGATGAAGCCGATGAAGGATATGACAATGTACAGTTTCTTAATATGCAGAAAGCTCTTTATGAAGGGCAGCGAAAGCACAGTACTCTCCGAGTCTGGTCCATTAACCGCAATTTTTATCTAGGCGCCCAGCGGTATGCTTATGGTATTTGGTCTGGAGATATTGCAACAGGATTTCGCACTATGGCAGCTCAAAGGGAACGAATGCTCTCAAATATTAATCTAGGACAGATGAAATGGGGTATGGATACTGGAGGATTCCACGGAAAACCTTCTCCAGAGAACTATGCCAGATGGCTACAGTTTAGTGCCTTTACACCCATTTTTAGAGTGCATGGGACAGAAAATCAGCAGAGACAGCCATGGATGTTTGGAGAAGAAGCAGAAGCGGCAGTGAAGCCTATTATGCACCTTAGATACCAATTGATTCCATACATTTATGCCTATGAAAGAAAAGCCTATGAAACAGGAATTGGCTTAGTGACCCCTCTATTTTATGAAGACCCTACAGATGAAAAGCTCGCAAACTATGTAGATGCATGGATGTTCGGAGAGTATCTATTAGTAGCGCCTGTAGTAGAAGAAAAACAAGAAGTAAAAGAGATTTATTTACCTAAGGGTACGTGGATTGACTACTTTAAGGGAATTGTTTATGAAGGAGCGCAGACGATTCAATATCCAGTAGATGCAGAAACATGGAGTGACGTGCCTCTATTTATCAAAAAAGGTGGGATTATCCCTACCCAAGAGTATATGAACTATGTAGGAGAAAAACCGGTGACTACCCTATATATGAATCTTTTTCCAGATGTGCAGGAAACCACATTTAAGTATTATGATGATGATGGATCGACCTATAACTATGAAAAAGGGGAGTATTTTATTCAAGAATTTTCTCTGAAGGAAGATCAAGGTACCGTGAAGGTCAAGATCAGTGACAAACAAGGAAAATACACCCCAGAGCTTGCACATTATCTACTGAAAATTCATGGAAAAAAAGCACAGGATCTTAAAGTCAGTGGCAACAACCTAGAGAAGACAGAGACTATGGAAGATCTAATGTCACTAGAAGAAGGCTGGACCCAAGGAACAGATGTGTATGGAGATGTAGTATATGTAAAGCTGAAAGCAGGAAGTCAAAAGAATGTAGAGATGCTGCCATAAGGCAACTTCAAAAAAATAACTAGTGTATTTCATGAAAAGTTCCGTTGAACGGAATGCGCTTTATCTAGCATGGGATTTAGTATAATAGATAAATTATATATTGACGAATTATGCAAAATAGAGCATAATAGATACAAAAGTGAATACATGAGATAGAGGAGCAGTATTAAAAAGTAAGCATAGGGAGGTAGCGCGATGATCTATGACGAAAGGGAATACTGCCGAAGTCTGTAGGAATGCGTAATTCTACAGTACTGGGGTTGTACAGAATATGTGCAGCACTGTCACAAGAAATTGTGGGGAGCTGTCATTCAATTGGAATACATAGATCGTATAACCTTGAGTGTGAGCTCAAGGTTTTTTCTATGCGCCGCTAAATCATGATATTCAACACCCTATAAGGAGGAAGAATATGAAAAAAAGAAGTATGTTTTGGTTAACTAGTATGATTCTTGTAGCATTGCCGTATGTAGTATTAGCTGGAGAGTTGACACCTGCTGAGATCAATGCTCAAAAATTTGGACTGTGGACGTTGATCCCCCCGCTTGTAGCCATTATATTGGCATTTGTTACAAAGAATGTAGTAATATCTTTATTTATTGGAATTTTATCAGGTACATTTCTTCTGCAGATTGCTGGCAACAATATTTTAAATGCCGTATTCCAGGCATTTTTGATGATCATTGACAAAATTCTAGGTTCCTTGGCAGATCCTTGGAATGCTGGGATTGTCCTTCAGTGCCTAGCTATTGGAGGCTTGATTGCCTTAATATCCAAAATGGGTGGTGCGAGAGCAGTAGCGGAAGGATTGGCAAAACGCGCCAAAACTCCAAGAAGTGCTCAGCTCATCACTTGGGTATTAGGACTTTTGGTATTTTTTGATGACTATGCGAATGCGTTGATCGTAGGACCGATCATGCGTCCTGTGACAGATAAAATGCGGATTTCTAGAGAAAAGCTCGCTTTTATTATCGATGCTACAGCAGCACCTATAGCAGGGATTGCACTCATCTCCACTTGGGTCGGGTATGAGATCGGTCTCATTAAAGATGCCTATACGAGTATAGGACAAAATGTAAATGCATATGATATTTTTCTTGCCACCATTCCATACAGATTTTACAATATTTTGATTCTCATGTTTATCGTATTTTCTGCAGTATTCTTGAAAGACTTCGGACCTATGCTCAAAGCTGAACGAAGAGCTAGAAAAACAGGAAAAGTTCTTTCAGATACAGCAAAGCCTATGGTATCTTCTGAGACAGCTAATCTAAACCCTAAAGAGGGTATCAAACTCAGTGTTTGGAATGCCATTATACCTATTCTGGTATTGATGGTAGGCGCTTTTCTAGGCTTTTATTATAATGGATATAAGGCGATTATGGGTGGGGATGATGGCGCAATCATAGAATTATTAAACAATGCACCTGCATCTTTTAAAGCCATTCAAGAAGCTTTTGGTGCTGCAGATGCCAGTATAGTACTATTCCAGGCAGCCGTATTGGCAGGAATTGTAGCCATTGTGATGGGTATTGCTCAAAAAATCTTTACAGTAGGAGAAGCGATCGATACATGGGTAGAAGGAATGAAATCTTTAGTCATTACAGGGGTTATTCTTCTTTTGGCTTGGTCTTTAAGTAGTGTGATCAAAGAACTGGGAACGGCAACCTTCTTAACTTCTGCTTTAAAAGATGGAATACCATCAGAGTTACTACCTAGTATTATTTTTGTTTTAGGATCGATTATCTCTTTTGCCACGGGAACTTCTTATGGGACCATGGGGATACTGATGCCACTAGCCATTCCTTTAGCATATGCTATTTCTCCAGAGTCATCTTATGTAGTTATGAGTGCAGGAGCGGTACTAACAGGCGCTATCTTTGGAGATCATTGTTCTCCTATATCGGATACGACCATACTTTCTTCTATGGGAGCGGCATGTGATCATATAGATCATACCAAAACGCAATTGTGGTATGCCATCACTGTAGCAGGAGCAACGATACTATTCGGATATATCCCTGTTGGGTTAGGGGTACCTGTTTATATCGTACTGCCTGTAGCGATTGTTTTGATCGGTGCTATTGTATTTTTCTTTGGAAAATCGGTGGATGCACAAGAATAAAACCATAAAAAATGCTGTTCAGGAAACAATTTGTTTCCTGAACAGCGTTTTTTTATGATTTTAAAGTGGTGGTAGTTTGTCATCGGATGAATAAAAAGAGTAAAAATCAGAAATAGGGAAAAAATAAATACAGAATCTAATACTACAAAATTTTCTATATTGCATAAAGTGAGATATAGGAGGATATCTATGGAACTCTTCAAGACCCATATAAAAAATCATGAATTTATTTATGTAGTAGATGATATAAAAAAAGAGTATCGTAAATTAGGGCTCTCAAAAGGAAGTACGCTTGTGGCACTTGTAGATCCAGTATTATTTGCAAAAGATATAGATGAAAGTAAAGTTTAAAAGTGAATAGATTCTAAGAATTCCTTTACCAAATGGGTATATGTCTGCTGATTTTTCCAATAGCTTTCTGCATGACCCGCAGTAGGGGCTAAGTATATTTTTTTAGTCCCTTTTTTAGCTGTATATAGATCTACAGTCATTTGTGAAGGAATATATCGATCCTCCTGCCCGTGAATGAAAAAAATGGGGGTATCAATTTGATGCATATGTGTAATAGGGCTGATATCAGAAAAGAAAGCCCCTACCCGTAACTTAGTCATTATATTGGCAATATATATAAATGGGAATGACGGTAGATGATACTCTATTTTTAAACGATACTGCAATTGACTTTGAAGATCAGAAAAAGGACAGTCAGCGATATAAAAAGAGACTCTCGTGTCAAGCGCTGCATTTTGAAGAGCTACAGCCGCGCCCATAGATTCACCATGGATGCCCACCTTACTATTGGGTACACGATGGTTTAAAATCCAATCCGTCCAGGCTTTAAGATCATACTTTTCATAATACCCAAAGGTAGTATTTTTGCCGCCGCTTCTGCCATGATTTCTATGATCGTAAATAAGTACATTACAATGGTTCTTACGAAATATGTCTATATACTTTACTGAACCGTATAATGTATAAGTGATGCCATGACACAGTATGACAGTTTTTTTGGCTCCTTCTATGGGGAAAAATATCCCAAAGAGAGGATATCCATAAGGAGAGGTGATGGTCACTTCTTCTTTCTCAAGAGATTCATAGACTTCAGGTACTAATTTGCCTGCATTACTTTCAATCTCATAGGTTTTTTGCACTTCGTGAGTCTTAGGTTTTATAATGACATTTGAAAAATAAAAACCTACCCCGATCACTAGCAATAGTACAAATAATCCTCCAACCCATACTATAGTTTGCATGATTCTCTTCCTTTCTAACAAAAAATATGATATCTTCTATTATAATCTATTTTTTATAGATAGGAATATATGAAATAAATTTTATACGTAAAAAACATGACATTACAATAAGAAAAGAGGAAGAACATTGGCAAAGTTTCATTCAGGATTTGTAACACTAGTAGGAAGACCTAATGTAGGAAAATCTACTTTGATGAATCGATTGGTAGGAGAAAAGGTGGCAATCATGTCCAAAAAGCCACAAACTACGCGTAATAAGATTCAAAGTATTTTAACTCGAGAGGAGTATCAAGTTATATTTATTGATACTCCAGGTATTCATAATCCAAAGCATAAATTGGGAGAATATATGGTGAAGGCGGCCATTACTACTTTAAAACAAGTAGATGTGGTGCTCATGCTTATTGAACCAGATCAAAGAATAGGGGATATAGAACAGCAGATTGCGGAACGATTAGTCGCTATCGAGACCCCTGTCATTTTAGTGATTAATAAAATGGATACAGTAGAAAAAGGAGCACTTTTAAAAGTGATAGATCGATATAAAGATCTTTATTCCTTTGCAGAGATTATCCCTATTTCTGCCCTAAAAGAAGAAAATATTGATGTACTGTTTGAAAGTGTTCGCAAGTATCTTCCAGAGGGACCTCAGTATTTTCCAGGAGATATGATTACTGATCAGCCAGAACGGCAGTTGGTAGCAGAATTGATTCGAGAAAAAGCCCTGCATTTACTTCAACAGGAGGTGCCACATGGCATTGCTGTTGAAATCATGGCTATGAAAAGGAGAGAACAAAAAGACATTGTAGATATACAGGCTACTATATATTGCGAGCGGGATTCCCATAAGTCCATGATTATTGGAAAACAAGGAAGTATGTTAAAACAAATTGGAAGCCGTGCTAGGAGTGACATCCAAAGTCTTTTAGGTTCACAGATATTTTTGGAAATATGGGTAAAAGTCAAAAAAGATTGGCGAGACAGTGATTTTTTACTGCGTAATTTTGGCTATGATTCAAAACAAATGTAGAAGAAAAATGTCAAGGGGTTTGTAACAAAAGCACACTGGCAAGTTTTTGACAGTATATAAACATTGTGTATGGAAAACCTATTTGTAAATCAAAAAAATTACAAGGGGGACATCACATGTTTGACATATTGTTTTGGAATGTCTTCGAAAAAAGTGGAAATATTGAAGCATATCTTCTATATAAAGATTTTGAAAGGCATTATAGTGCTAAAAAAATGCCGTCTAGTCATACTGCTTTAGTAGATCATGAAAAAGAAAAGAGTATATCCAACTTCTAGGATGGGGAGTACCCCATCCTCTTGATATATTTATTATGAAAATAGGATCTCAGAAAAAGTATGTGGTGGTAAGGCAAATATATAAATCTGGAAACAACTGCAACAAAGGAGTGCATCCCAGATTTCAACTAAACTTACCCTTTGCAAAAGCACGATTTTGCAGTTGTTGGAAGACTTATATATTTGCCTTACCACATACTTTTTCTGAGATCCGAAAATAGAAAGATGATGAGTCATGAAGTTATTAAAAGTCAAAGGAATTGTATTACGAGAAACGGCAGTGGGAGAAGCAGATAAGATTTTGACGCTGCTGACCCAAGAATATGGGAAGCTTTCTGTTTCAGCTAGAGGCGCTAGAAAACCAAAGAGCCCTTTTGTAGCGGGAAGCCAATTGTTTTCGTATTGTAATTTTGTCATCTGTGAAGGACGCAATATACATATGCTTAACCAGCTAGAAATTATTGATACTTTTCATACCATTCCTAAGGATATTATTAAGTTGTCTTATGGGGTGTATATGTTAGAGGTATTGGAAAAAATATCATTAGAAAATACCCCTAGTGAAGATGTTTTGTTACTTATTGTAAAAGTCTTACGAGTTCTTTCGAAATCTAACAGAGATCCCAAATTAATTACCCGTATTTTCGAATTTAGAATGATGGCTTTAAGTGGATATATGCCAGAAACTGTATATTGTGTGGATTGTGGGAAAATAATGGAAGCGCCTTGTGGATTTAGCGCTCATTTAGGTGGCGTTGTGTGTGAAGATTGTCGTAGTAAGAATAGGTATGTGCATACTATTTCTAAAGGCGCTTTATATACAATACAATATATACTTTCTTCGCCTTTGACAGAGCTTTTTAATTTCGCGGTATCTGAAGAAATTTTGAAGGAGTTATCGAGTATTGCAAAAACCTACATAAATAGTCATATTGAAAATAATTTTAAAACCTTAGATTTTTTAGAACAACTATAAGACATTTTCTTTCAGATGCCTAAAATGCCTTGACAAAGTAATGATAATTTGCTACATTGATTTCGTATAGGAATACTGCTATGAAAAAGAGGAGTAATCAAAGTTTGATTTTTTTAGCGAGTTAGGGAAAGTGAAAGCCTAGCAAATCGATTTGATGAAGGGCACTTTGGAGCAGAAGTAATCAAGTGGATGCGTATGCATAAGAATGCAAAGCATCAACAAGGGTGGAACCGCGGAAGTATAACCTTTCGTCCCTTATTGTCTCAATTTATTGAGGAGGGATGTAGGGTTTTTTTGTATTTAGACATCTTTAAAAAAAGGATCTCAGAAAAAGTATGTGGTAAGGCAAATATATAAGTCTTCCAACAACTGCAAAA
>CALKRZ010000153.1 GCA_937989765.1 uncultured Clostridia bacterium
TATAAATGTTTTCACATGCTTATCCACAGCAAAAACCTAAGAAAATGCATAAATAAGGGGTTATGCACATATTTATACACACTATCCACAGGGATTATGTATACAAAACACATGTTTTGTGGGGAAAACAAGATTTATCCACAGGACTGGGCAATTTGCATAAAAAACAAAGAAAAAAAACCTAAAATTTAATATTGATTTTTTATGCATTAAGTTGTATAATTATACAAAGACAATACATAAAGGAGAGAGACAATATGAATAAATTAGTGAAACAAGCAGTTAAGCAAGTAGCGGCAGTATGCATAGGAGTGACTATGATTTTTACCATGAGTGCCTGTGGTACCAAACCTGATTTAGGAAATACAGGGAGATTAGTTATGGGAACTAATGCAGAATTTCCACCATTTGAATATAAAGAAGGCAATCAGGTAGTGGGTTTTGATGTGGAGATTGCCAAGAAAGTGGCACAAAATATGGGAATGGAACTTGTGATTGAAGATATGGATTTTCAAGGTCTGATCCCTGCTTTACAAACAGGAAAGATTAATTTTATCGCAGCAGGTATGACAGTAACAGAAGACCGAAAAAAGAATGTAGATTTTTCGGATGGATACTATGAAGCCAGTCAAGTCATTATCGTTCATAAAGACAATACAGAAATCACAGGACCAGATCAATTAGTAGATAAAAAGCTCGGCGTGCAAATGTCTACCACGGGTGCAGATGAAGCAAAAAACATCGCAGGCGCTAAAGTCACTGAGTTTGATAAAGGAATAGCAGCTGTGATGGATCTCAAAAATAAAAAGATCGATGCAGTTATTCTAGATTCTGAACCGTCTAAAATCTTTGCTGCTCAAAATCCGGATATTAAAATATTAGATACTCCTCTAACTCAAGAGCAGTATGCTATTGCTGTACCAAAGGGTAAAGAAGAGCTTCTACAGAAAATCAATGAAACCTTGAAAGAAATGAAAGAAAATGGAGAATATGATGCGTTGATCGAGGCATACTTTAATAAATAAAAAATAGGGTCAGCAGTCTATCCTGCTGACCATTTCTTATGGTATGATACAAAAATGGATCTCTGCAAAAGCATGTGGTAAGGCAAATATATAAGTCTTCCAACAACTGCAAAATTGCGCTTGTGCAAAGGGTAAGTTTAATTGAAATCTGGGACGCGCTCCTTTGTTGCAGTTGTTTCCAGATTTATATATTTGCCTTACCACCACATACTTTTGCAGAGATCCAAAAAAATAATAGATCAAGAAAACAATAGTAATGGGGTGATCATATGGATGGACGGATGTCTATTCAAGAAATATTTTTAGGAAATAATCGGTATCAGTTTATTATTGAGGGTTTGAAATTTACTTTGGCGCTAACCGCACTCGCAACTATTTTGGGCATTATCATCGGAATGATTCTGGCTTTGTGTAGACTTTCTAATGTACGACCTTTTCAGTTTTTGAAAGAGACGCCCTTGAAAAAATTAGCAAATTTTAATCCTTTATCTTTCTTTGCAGTGGTATACATTGATATTATTCGGGGTACTCCAGCGATGGTGCAACTGATGATTATGTATTATATCGTATTTGGGGCTATTGATGCACCTAAGCTATTGATTGCAGCTCTCGCTTTTGGTCTCAATAGTGGGGCGTATGTGGCAGAGATTATCAGGGCTGGGATTCAAGGATTGGACAAAGGGCAGATGGAAGCAGCACGTTCTTTAGGGATGCCATATGGCATGACCATGCAGTTTATTATTATCCCACAGGCGATCAAAAATATTCTACCCACTTTGGTCAGTGAGTTTATTATTCTGATCAAAGAAACTTCTATTGTGGGAGTAATAGGAGGACTGGATCTAACTAGAGCGGGGAATAAGATTATGGGGGATACAGGAAGAGGTGTGGAACCTCTTATTGCCATCGCACTTATTTATCTTATACTTACTGGAGCATTTACCCAAGTAATGAGAACTGTAGAAGGGAGGATGCGTCAGAGTGATTAAGATAGAAAATCTTCATAAAAAATTTGGGAAATTAGAAGTATTAAAAGGAATAGATGAACATGTGGATCAAGGAGAAGTCGTTGTCGTCATCGGTCCTAGTGGTTCAGGAAAGTCTACATTTCTTAGGTGTATTAATCTTATGGAACCACCTACCCAAGGTCGTATCTGGATTGAGGGGCAAGAAATCACTAATCCTAAAGTAGATGTAAATAAACTACGACAGAAAGTAGGAATGGTATTTCAACAATTTAATCTTTTTCCACATATGACGGTAATAGATAATCTTACGCTAGCTCCAATGAAGCTGAAAGGGCTTAGTAATCTAGAAGCAGAACAACTCGCATATGATCTTTTGGATAAAGTAGGACTACGGGAAAAGGCGGATACCTATCCTAATAAACTATCGGGGGGACAAAAACAAAGAATTGCGATCGCACGAGCATTGGCCATGAATCCAGATATTATGTTGTTTGATGAACCCACTTCTGCTTTAGATCCTGAGATGGTGAAGGAAGTACTGGCTGTCATCAAAGAGCTGGCAGTGGAAGGGATGACGATGATGGTCGTAACGCATGAAATGGGTTTTGCAAGAGAAGTAGGAACAAGATTATTGTTTATGGATGAGGGGAAAATAGTGGAGCAAGGTAATCCAAAAGATGTATTTGCCCACCCCGAACAAGAAAGAACAAAATTATTTCTAAGTAAAGTTTTATAAGAGAAATCTATAAGAGCGAAAGCTTTTATAGATTTTTTTTAAAAAGATTTAGCATAGGGTAGACTTGTGCTTTGAAAACAGTGGATAATTTT
>CALKRZ010000154.1 GCA_937989765.1 uncultured Clostridia bacterium
CGCCAGCGTTCATCCTGAGCCAGGATCAAACTCTCATATTAAAAGTTTTGATCTAGTCAGTTGTTTGTAACTGGCTATGTTTGAAACTGTCTAGCAGTTTCAGTGTTGAGCTTATTACCCTAAGGCAAAAAGCTTTGTTTCTGTTATCAACTGTAAGTTGATTTTTGGGTTTGGTTGTTTACCTTGTTAAAGGTATTATACACTGTTTAGTTTTCAAAGATCATAAATGCGACAACGAAATCTATCATACCACATGTGTCGAATCTTGTCAATAACTTTTTTATATTTACTGACTTTCAACGTATTATGCTGGTGATTTTTCATTATGTCAACAAGTTTTTATGGCGGAGAAGGAGGGATTTGAACCCTCGCGCCGGTTACCCGACCTATACCCTTAGCAGGGGCACCTCTTCAGCCACTTGAGTACTTCTCCATTTGCATCCACTATGCAGACACAAGGATTATTATACTAAAACAAATCTTTTTTGTCAACACTTATATACCATGAAATTTTTGCCAAAAAAAATCTTCTCCATAACAGAGAAGATTTTTCTACTAGTGTCCTATATACGTTCAATAATACCTTTGACTAAGCTAATAAACTTGGGTCTTGTTCTTTCTGCTACTCGGACGATTTCTTCATGATCCGGTGCATGCATCTCATCAGGATTTGCTGAATCTGTGATACAAGAAATACCCATGACTCTCATGCCACCGTGCTTTGCCACAATTATCTCAGGAACAGTGGACATCCCTACAGCATCTGCACCTATTACGATCAACATACGCAGTTCCGCTTTTGTAAGATAGTTAGGCCCCGATATCGGAGCATATACACCTGTAGCAATAGTAATATCTCTCTCTTGTGCCACCTGTTTTGCTATATCCACAAACTGTCGATCATATGCTTGAGACATATCTGGGAACCTGACTCCTAGTTGAGCATCATTAGGCCCAATCAATGGATTGTCACCCATCATATTAATATGATCTGTAATGATCATGAGACTTCCAGGTCCCAAATCTTTTCTAAGTCCTCCTGCTGCATTGGTAACCACTATATTTTCAACACCTAATGCTTTCATCACTCGTACAGGAAAAGTCACTTCTTGCATACTGTACCCTTCATAATAATGAAATCTTCCCTGCATGATCATTACATATTTTCCTTCTATAGATCCTACTACAAGTCTTCCTGCATGTCCTTCTACTGTCGAAACTGGGAAATGAGGAATATCTTCATAATTAATTTTTACGGGATTTTGTACTTCATCTGCCAAAGAGCCAAGTCCAGATCCCAAAACAAGTCCTATCGTAGGCATCACAGAAATTTTTGTTTGAATAAAATCTCTTGCTTCATTTATTTTTTCTACTATATTCATTGACTTTATCAACCTCTACTTGTATTTTATTTTATCTTATTTTACCTTTTACCTACATCATAAGGCTCTCCTGCTGCTTTTGGTCCTGCAGCATTTTTAGAAAATAAAACTAATGCAATAATGGTCACTATATAAGGGAAAGTATTAAATATAATATTAGGCATGGTTTGTAGCTCTTTGAATAATTGAGACATATCCGCCACAGTTTTTGCAAATCCAAAGAAAAGTGCTGCTCCGAGTACTCCCCATGGATCCCATTTGCCAAAAATCAATGCTGCCAATGCCAAAAACCCTAATCCTGTATAGGTAAGTGCTGAAAATTCTCCTGCATAGGTGGTGATCACGATCGCACCTCCTAATCCAGCGAGTATCCCAGATATAAAAACACCCGTATATCTCATCAATAGTACATTAATACCCATCGAATCCGCTGCATGAGGATTTTCACCACAAGCACGAAGTCTTAATCCAAAAGGACGTTTATATAATAAATACCAACTAAAAATAACGATGGCTAGTACAATATACGTGGTTACATACGTATTGTTAAAAAGTATAGGACCAATGATTGGTATACGAGACAAGACCGGTACATCCCTCTTGATAAAACCTTTCATAATTTGTACATTTGAACTACCCGTTAAGGCTCTTGCCAAATATATAGTAATCGCTGCAGATAATAGATTAATCGCTGTACCACTAATAACCTGATCTGCTCGCATCGTCACACTGGCAAAAGCATGAAGCAGTGAAAAAATCCCTCCACATAGCGCTGCAACAATCAGACCTACCCAAATAGCATTATCTCCCATTGATGCATAATTGGTAGATATAAAGTATGCTGAAGTAAATGCACCTACCCCCATCAAGCCTTCTAGTCCAATATTTACAACACCACTTCGTTCACTATATAAGCCCCCTATTGCAATAATCAGTAAAGGGGCTGTATATCCAAGTGCTAAAGGTATGACACTCATTAAAATCTGCCACATTATTTTCCACCCCCATCCTTATTCATATGTCTGCCAATTCCTGCAAGCCATCCTTTGATCATCAGATTGGCTGCTGCAAAGAAAATAACAACCGCAATAATGATAGGCACTAGTTCATTAGGAACTTCCGTAGAAGACTGCATAAATAATTTTCCTGCATTCATAAATCCAAATAAAAATGCGGATAGTAAAACACCTATAGGTGCATTTAACCCCAACAATGCAACTGCAATGCCATCTAATCCCTGTGCAGGTAAAATACCAATTTTTATATTATCCGTATATCCTAAATAAAATGTAGCACCCGCTAATCCAGCCAAGGCTCCTGAAATCATCATAGATAATACGATATTTCTATTTACTTTCATTCCAGCATACTGTGCGGCATGCTGATTAAATCCTACAGCCTTTAATTCATATCCAAAGGTTGTTTTTTCTAATATCCACCAGATAAGTAGTACAGCCAAAAGAGCTAAAATAAAGCCTATATTGATATAAGAGCCTTGAAATAAAGCAGACATCCAACCTGTCCTAAGTGAAGCTGTAGGACGAATAGAAGTAGACTCTGTATTAAAATGACCAGGAATAAAAGTAGGCACCAAGTAAAATACAGTCCAGTAGGCAATATAATTCATCATGATGGTCGTTACTACCTCATGGATTCTATATCGTGCTTTTAATATTCCTGGCAGAACAGCCCATAATGAACCTACTAAGATTGCCGATAGTACTGCAAAAGGTAAGTGAATGATACGGGGTAATTGAAATACAATACCTACATATACAGCAGCAAATCCACCCATAAGCATTTGTCCTGCCACCCCAATATTAAAGAGGCCTGTACGAAAAGCAAATGCAACTGAAAGTCCTGTTAATATTAATGTCGTCATAGTGAGGAGTGTATCTCCAAATCGCTTCATACTGCCATAAAAACCAGCTCCTTGTAGAAGAGCAGAATATGCCTCTATAGGATCATATCCTGATAAAAGCATGACAATTGCACCAATCACAAATCCAAGGAGTACTGAAAGAAAGGGTATGATTTTTCTTTGTTTATCTTCATTGGTCAAAAAACCAACCAGTTTACGCATGATGATTTCCTCCTTTAGCACCCGCCATCATTAATCCTATTTCATTTTCATCTGTAGCTTCTGGATCCACTATACCTACGATTTCTCCTTCATAAATAACAGCTATACGGTCGGATACATTCATAACCTCGTCCAATTCTAATGAGAGGAGCAGTATAGCTCTTCCTTTATCTCTCTCATCTATAATACGTCGATGGATATATTCGATAGCCCCTACATCGAGTCCTCGAGTCGGTTGTGCAACCACTAATAAAGAAGGAGATCTATTTATTTCACGTGCAATAATCGCTTTTTGCTGATTGCCTCCCGACATACTTCTTGCAGGCGTCTTACTTCCCTGCCCACTGCGGACATCAAACTCTTCAATCAATTGATTTGAGTATTTTCTAATCTGATCACGATCTAAAATCCCCCTTTTAGAAAAGGGTGTTTTGTAATAGGTTTCTAGGATCATATTATCTTCTAGTGTAAAATCCAATACCAATCCATGCTTATGCCGATCTTCAGGTATATGCCCGATCCCTGACTCATTTCTTCTTCGAATAGACATAGAACTAATATCTTTGCCGTCTACTACAATCTTTCCTGATTCTATTTTTTTGAGGCCAGTAATCGCTTCAATCAGTTCTGTTTGTCCATTTCCTTCAATACCAGCAATGCCTAAAATTTCTCCTCCTCTTACTGAAAGAGATAATTCTTTGATTGCATGCAGACCTCTCGTATTTTTTACATGCAGATTTTCAATCTTTAGTACTTCTTCTTTGAGCTGCGCCTTGTTTTTATCTACTCTAAAACTAACTTTACGTCCTACCATTAATTCTGCCATTTTTTCTTCTGATGTATCTTTTACATCCACAGTACCGATTCCTTTACCTTTTCGGATGACTGTACACCTATTTGCTACTGATTTAATTTCTTTTAATTTATGCGTGATGAGAATAATCGATTTGCCTTCTTTCACCAAACGTCTCATGATATTCATCAGTTCAATGATCTCTTGGGGGATGAGTACCGCAGTAGGTTCATCAAATATCAAAATATCCGCATTTCTATACAACATCTTCAAGATCTCAACCCGCTGCTGCATTCCTACTGTTATATCTTCAATCTTCGCATACGGATCTACACTTAATCCATATAATTCCGATAACTCCTTAATGCGTTTTGCAGCTGTAGCGATATCTATTTTTCCACCCTTTATAGGCTCTATTCCTAATATAATATTTTCTGTGACTGTAAAGTTATGAACAAGCTTAAAGTGTTGATGAACCATACCAATCCCTAACTCATTGGCAATATTGGGATTCGTAATTTTCACTTCTTTTCCTTTCACTTTGATGATTCCTTTTTCAGCCTGATACAAACCAAATAAGATAGACATCAATGTAGATTTACCTGCACCATTTTCTCCCAACAATGCATGGATTTCCCCCGGTATAACCTGCAACGTGATATTATCATTCGCTACAATACCTGGAAACTCTTTACGAATGTTTAGCATTTCAATGACATACTCCATATACTACCCTCCCAGGCACTTTTTGAGATCATTATATCATATATACCCTATATTGATCTACAAAAATAGACATACAATATAATATTACACTGC
>CALKRZ010000155.1 GCA_937989765.1 uncultured Clostridia bacterium
AAAAGAATGGGCAGAAATAGAAACTTCTGTTGGTGAGTTTGACAGAGCAGTAGATGCATTAGTGTATTTTCAAAGAGATTACTTGCCTTACTTAAAAGAATTGGAGAGAAGATGTCTGTTTATAGAAGATAGTGAAGGGAAAAAAGTTGCAACCCTTACTATGTGGTGGTGTTATACCGGTGTAAGAAGAGATCCATGGATACATTGGGTGGCAGTTAGACCTGAGTACCAAGGTTTGGGACTAGGAAAGGCTATTGTTTCAGAGGGAATGAAAAGATTGAAAGAAATAGAGGGAGAAAGAAATGTATATCTACATACTCAAACATGGAGTTACAAAGCTATAGGGGTATACGAAAAGGGAGGATTCAACATTACAAGAGAAAAAGGTTTAGCAGGCTATGAAAATTGTGAATATGAAAAAGCAATTGAACTACTAGAAAAGTGCATGAGGTAGGGGTTATAGGTGACTGCAGAGGAGGTATAGATATTATTTGTGGTGCTACAAAATTAATCAAAGAAGAAATTGAAAGAATTAGGCAGAACATAAATTAACGAATGGATAGACGGACGACATCTTTAATTAAGGGATGTATCGAAAGTCATGTCAAAAAGTCCTCGCTTTTCCGATAAAAGCGAGGGTTTTTTTTGATACATTTTTATAGAGTGTGGAAGCTGAATTTATTCGCAAAGCGGTAATTGTATAGATACAGTAAATAATATACAAACACAGGAAAATAATAAGAATATATGTTCTCAAATAGATCTGTGTGTGCTATAATAATAGAGAAAGTTGTGTAAACTATATTGGACATCGGGGTTATGCTGTGTTAATATAAAAACACAACAAACTTAAGGGCATATAGTAATATTTATAAAGGATGGATAGTATGTATATAGAAAAGTATAGAATAAAAGAAGCTATGATTAAAAAAGGGATAAGCACACAAACTGAGTTAGCAAAAGAGATGGGAATAACCAAATATCAATTGTCTGTGATGTTATCTAAAAATTTTAATCCTATAAAAAGCAATGTGATGCGGCTCTGTGAAGTATTGGATATCTCTCCTTTAGATGTTATTTGTGAAGATCAAGAGCAATATGAAAATAACTTACATAGCAAGCAGTATAACACTAACAGCAAAGGAAATCCAACAAAGGTTCGTGCCATAGAGTTATTTGCAGGAGCAGGAGGAATAGCATTAGGACTTGATCAAGCGGGTATTGAGACGGTTGCTTATGTGGAGATAGATGGTAAATGTTGTGCAACCTTAAAGAAAAATAAGCCAAACTGGAATGTTATCAATGAAGATATATGTAAAGTTGATTTTTCACCTTACAAAAATAATATTGAGGTAGTAACAGGTGGATTTCCTTGCCAAGCTTTTAGTTATGCAGGTAAAAAACTTGGGTTTGAAGATACAAGGGGAACTTTATTTTATGAGTTTGGTAGATGTATAAAGGAAACGGAGCCTTTATTATTTATGGCTGAAAATGTGAAAGGTTTACGAAGTCATGATAAAGGTCGTACTTTACGAACTATATTAGATGTGTTTGAGGAACTTGGGTATGAAGTACAGTACAAATTATTAGATGCTGTCCAATATGGTGTGCCACAAAAAAGGCAGAGACTTGTAATCATAGGTACTAAAACAGGGATTAAATTTGAGTATCCAGAAAAAGATAAGAAAATAAAAGTACTAAGAGATGCATTAATGAATGTTCCACAGTCAGAAGGAGTACAGTATTCAACGAATAAGAAAAAAGTACTGGAATTAGTGCCCCCAGGGGGATATTGGAGAGATCTACCTATAGAAATCCAAGAATCATATATGGGCAAGAGTTTTTATTCTACAGGTGGAAGAACAGGAATGGCTCGGAGAATCTCATGGGATGAACCATGTCTGACTTTAACATGTTCCCCATCTCAAAAGCAGACAGAACGATGTCATCCAGATGAAACGAGACCTTTTACGGTAAGAGAATATGCGAGAATTCAGACATTCCCGGATGATTGGGAGTTTTGTGGAGGGGTTGGAAGTAAGTATAAACAGATTGGAAATGCGGTTCCCGTCAAATTGGCTTTTTTATTAGGACAGCAGATCAATAAAGCGATTACCCAAGCATCATTAGGTGATACAAATGAAGAGGGTCATACAGCATAAAAGCTATATGACCTATTTTTTTCATAGGTATCACTATTACATCGATTTTCTTATTTCATCAGCAAGCTTGTGTATAATATCATCTAAAAGAGTAGTGGCATCCACTTCTATAGCGACTTCACCCACTGCATTTATTAATTCATGGTAAAAATTAGCATCACCCGTGAGTCGTTTCCAAAATTCTTTTCCCACTATAACAGGGAAGTCTTTATTTATCTTTCTATAGTGAGAATTTAATTCTTTTGGGTTACCGTATAGAACACCTACAATCAAATCATCTAAGCTTATTCTCATATCATTTGTACGAGCTAAGCGTTTGATGGATGAAAAATGGTTTATTAGAGTATCTACATCGTCCTTGTTGATCGTATTGGGGCCAGATTTTATCTGGCAGAATTTTTTCCTGCCATCCAATTGATCAACGAATTCTAAATCTATACCGCTGGTTGTACTACTAAAACCATCCAAAACACGGTTACAAAAATATTGCATATTAGTTCCAAATGATGTGGTAATAGAAGTGCCAAGAACTCTAGGGTATATAAGCGCTTTGGCAATACTTTCAGGATCGCTAGTACCAGTTAAAAAATTTGCAAGATATGTGTTCAAAAAAGGATTGACTTTGAAGTTTTTAAGGTTTTTAAGTTTTTTTGTATTTTTTATATGATTTAATACAATCGTTTCTTTGAAGAATTCTTTTGCTTTATTTAATATTTCTTCTTTTTCAAGATTTGTCACATGAACAGCTCCATCCTAAATATTGAGAATAAAAACAATAATTACTTAGAGTTTAACAATAAATTTCTATTTTTACAAGTAGTATGTGTGGAAATACTGTAGAATTATTGCACAATATAGAATTTAATGCTATGATAATTCCAATACATAGCTTGTTTTACTAAAAAATATTAACCCAATGATGCTTCTCAGAAATCAAGAGGACGATACCTAGATTTGTAAAAAAAATGATACATCTAGCAGTAAGACTGATTCAATCATTAAATATCCTCTTTGTTTAATGAAGTTAGATTCAATAGGATACAGGCTATAAATCATTCGTAAAATGCGTCATATGGGAAAGTCATGAAAAAGGCAGGCATGTAGTACTAGGGCAAGAAAAGAATCATAAAAACTTGAGTGGGAACTTTGTGAACTGTGATTGCTATGCAATGCTTAGTGGAGATATATTGGGGTAATTCCAGAGCTAAAGAAGGTCTTGGTATTTGTTCATATATTTGTATGGTAGCTAGAAGTTATGAAATAATAGGAATAGACGACATGAACGTCGTCTATAACATATATACTAATGAATTTCCTGAAATGGAAAATTAATTACAAATAAGAAAATTACAGGAATACTTAAGTTGTGAAATGAAATGTTAGTAAAAATAATGTTCCGAATTAAAAATTTTAATAGTAATACTTAAGTATTTAGGAGGGGTTAATTATTGAGAAGATTAAGAAATATTTTTTATATTAATGCTTTCAATGAAAATAATGAAATTGTCAATTATGGTTTGGAATTTAGAGAGTTTTTAAAATGTATACCTGTGAAACTAAATAATTTTTTATTATTAGAAGCAGAGTATTATGGGAAAGGCTTTAGTTCTAAAAGTAAACTTTATAGAGTTGATAAGAGCGACATAGATGAATTCTGTGCTGAGGATATTTATAGTTACGGAAATTTTTGTTGGGTCGACTATAATGATGAAGATAATCTTGAAAAACTTGAACCTATGGAAGTAGCAGAATTACTCTATCTCGGACATATGTTTAAACCAGTTAATAGTGCTTTTTTTGAAAAAATACAAAATAGATATGCTTACTTAGCTCATGATGACGGATGGTTTTGTAGGTTATATTGTAGGAATTTCGATGATGTCCAGGACATAGTTTCTAATAAAATAATAAGCGAAGTATCAACTTCAAAAAGGAGAAAGATATATCCTATTCCAGATGACTTAAAAAGACAATTGATATCACTTGCAGAGAATGGACTTTTAATAGATTTTAGTAATTTTATGATATTTGATAATAGAACAATTGAGATACCCATCTATACCATTGGGAAGTTTCTAAATATGGATGAAATGTATAATGATTTGATAAAACATGTAAGTAATGCTAAATATTCTGCGAAGTTAGTACAAAAAAATAAAAGTTGGAAAATAGACTATGTTATTTCGAAATAAAAGATTTATCTACATTTATACCACAGAGTATGTGAGGAATCGCAAGTTTTTATTTTGTTTATGGGAAACTGGAAAGAGAAGAATCCTGTTAAATCAATATTGGGAACAATATGTTCGAAGGTTATTTTGAGTACTTTAATGGAGATGAATATAATGGAATTTGAGGGAAAATGGTATATTGAAGAGATGGAGCTGTGGGGTGAAGACTATATTAACATGGAAGTTAAAGCTTATATTCAGATTTATGAGGATGAAAGTGGGGACTTCCAATTTGGTCTGGTTTCGGGAGGTATAAAAGGTAAGGTAGTTAATCATGATGGTAGGGAACGGTTTGAGTTTAGATTTAATGGCATGGATGAAATGGATCCAATATCTGGTGAAGGATGGATTGAAAGAATGGGTGAAGACGTAGTTGAAGGGAAGTTTATATTTGATCATGGAGATTCCTCTATGTTTACTGGCAAAAGTGCGAACGAGTAAGCTTATAACGTTTCGCATGGGATGGGTGAAGATGTACATGTGTTTTTCTTCAGTACGGGGAGGTCTAAGAAGGAGTACAACAGCTAACAATATATCTCTGGACATTCGCGAGCATAAGGGAAGTCTCTCTAATGCTCGTGAACGTCAGAGATACGGTCCGTTGGTGCGCCAAGCAAAGCTTGGCATTACTGTTTAGCTTATTTATTCAATAGGAGGTCAAGGACTAAAAATGAAAAAACTAAAAGATATATTTAATTTTGGTAATATTTTTAACTTTACACTAACACTTGTTTTATTTATTCTCTGGGGTAGCATAGGGGTTACGCATGGAATGGTAGGTGCAGTAAGCTGGGGATTGTTAAAACTACTATTTGCTCCCATTGGAGTAGTTCTATTTATAATATGCTTTATTGTTTTAATTAGAAATATTATAAAAAAGAAGAATGTTTTTAAAGGGATCATTTCTCTTATATTATCACTAGCTTTCGCATTTCCGATTTTAATGCTTATGAATATAATTCCTATGGCGTATCCAATCAAATTAGAAGATACATTACCTACAATTACAATATATTCTCCTTTCCGTGAACCAGTTCTAGTAGGGTGGGGAGGAGATACAGTAGAAAATAATGCACCTCATGTGATTTGGGCGTCTGAAAGATGGGCTTACGATTTGGTTATAGAACCAGAGAATATAGGCAGCGACAAACTTGAAGATTATGGTATTTATGACAAAGAGGTTTATTCACCTATATCTGGAGTTGTTGTAGCAGCATATGACAAGGAAGACGACATAACACCAAATACAGAGGAATTTATATCAATGTAAGGTAACTATGTGTATATAAAGATTGATGAAACACAAACCTTTCTTCTTCTAAATCATCTTAAAAAGAACTCTTTAGTTGTAAAGACAGGCGACCATATTGAAGTTGGTGAGTACATTGGAAAGGTTGGGAATTCAGGTTCCACTTCAGAGCCGCATTTACATATACATCATCAAAGACAAGACCCAACAAAAACTATTTATCCAATATTTGCAGAAGGGTTACCGTTATATTTCTATGATGAGAACGGTAATTCAACTATGCCAACATCTAGAGAAATTATTAAAAGTGTTAGTAATTAAGTAATGAGTATAAAGGTAGTTCTCCATTAATTGCGAGTGTCCAGTCAGCAAAAAGAATGAGTAGAAGTTTTCTAGAGCTCTTTAACTTATAGAACTATTCAATACCGTGCTGTCCATGTTTTTCACGAGTTCTGTTTCTCCTTGAAACAAATAGATTTCCAGATGTATCAAGACCAGCATAAAATACTTCTGCAACAGTAAAAATCCCATAACCTTTTAACTGATCAACGAGCCAGTTCTCCTCGAGTTTGGCATCATATAAATTTTCCTTCATAATCACCCCATCAATGATTAGATCTTTCGTAAGACCTTTATAAGTCGTTGAAATGCACAAGTCTGCAGGGGTGACTGGTTGTTTCTGAGATTTTTTCAATACTGAAAGTTTGCCATCTGTTTCAAAGAGAACAAATTCTACATCGGATATCTCAAATACACTATTCTCTCTGAGCATCATCATCAAAGTATCCATTGAAAGTCGAGTTTTTTTCATATTTTCATAAAGGAGGTGGCCATTTTCTATAATCACTATAGGCTCTGAATCAGTTAGCTTGCGAAGACGAAAACTCTTTAGATTAAAAAAATCAATCAATATGGTTAGAGCAGACAATGCAATAAGTACTGTTGTCCCAGAGACTGTTGAGTTTTTTTGATTGACCATCGTATTAGCGGCTACAGATCCAACAATTACTCCTACCACAAAATCAAGAAATGTGATTTGTGAGAGCACTTTACGTCCCATAAACCGTGTTAGAACTAATACTAGAAAATAAATTGATATCGTAGCCAAGATAGAGGTAAATATAATATGTTTCATAAATCACCTACGCCTCATATGAATTGACGACTAAAGCTATTTGATGTTTTCTCAGTCAGGTAGATTCTGAACACCTCCTATACAAATTTCTTCTATAGTATTTGCAGCACTTAAGAATATATTCATATAAAATTGTAGCAACTTTTTCCCATGCTATTCTCATGAGGATTTAGGACTAAGATTTTATTTAATGAAAAGAAGGATTGATAATCCATTCCTTTCTGATCTGCTTCATAAGTGTCCTGTAAGAAATAGGTAGCAATAGAAAAAGGCACTATAAAAGTGCCTACTGATTTGTGATAAAAACAAAGTACTCAGACTGATCTTTTAATACAAAACGAAATAGTATTTCAGCGTTTTTTGCACAGTGACTACGAAGATAGTGAATATCACTCAGTGCACAGATGGGCCAGCTGAGAATGCGAATCATAGACATTTCATCTATATAAGCCCCTATACCTTCTATTAGATGAATCTGCTCAGAAGTAAAAGGATGCCCATATCGTTTCTCAAGATCAGACTTAAAATAGGCCATTACTTTTTTATATTGTGTAGGCCTTATAGATATGCCATCAGTCATGAGTATGCCTCCTTGATCTATAAGAGACAGAACGAGCTTTGATTAATAGCACACAAAGTTACTAATATTTCTTACATCTGTGCCAAAATATACCCAGTTAAATCCTGTCCAACGGAATCCAGCTACAGAAGTACGGCCTGAGAATACAAGATATGCCCAGAACTGTCTTCCGTCTACAAGCCATATATAGGAGAATCGGAAGAGACAGGGGCGGATTGCGCCTGGATCTACCGCAAAGATCCCTAGTGGCTGTTGGGGGATAAAGCTAGGGGCAGGAACAGTAGGTGCTACGCCTGGAATTGAAGGTTGACCAGGGGGTGTAAAACCGTCAAAGGGAGGGAATTGTCCTCCAAGTCCAGGTGGGAAAAATTGTCCTGGAGCAGTAGGTGTGCCGAAGGGAGGAAACTGTCCTCCAAGCCCAGGGGGAAAGAATTGTCCAGGTGTAGTAGGTGTACCAAAGGGAAATCCGTAGGGTGGACGAGGTCTTGGCCTTGGTCTTGGTCTTGGTCGTTGTCTTGTATCATCATTAAAATCAGACGCATAGTCAAAGTTTTGATCCTCATCAAATGTAAAATCATCTTCATATACTGACAATGAACTCACTCCTTTATATATATATTCATTGTCAGTGTATTCCGAAACAGTAAAGAGGGTGATAGGTAGACTGGTATTAAATGAAAAAAGACTTGATGTATGCTATATTTACGCGTATAAAGCATAAGAACTAGTGTACGGTAGCGTAATTATGAAACATTCCCAAAAGTGTTTCCCTAACTAACCCACTGTCCAAATGTATACTAAATTATGTGCATGGAAGTAAGCATCCTGTACTAGTTAGGATTCATAGGAAGACAGAGACTGCCTTGTGAATCGAGTGGTAGATTTGTTTTGTAAAAGTTCTGTAGGTGAATGAGTTTGAGGCACAGGTTTGGGCGTATGCAGTTGATATTGATTACAATTTGCATAAGATCCAGCACAAAAGTATTTTTCTAATACATGAGTGAGTATGGGATCATGTATTTTTTCATTAACCATAGTACAGGTGGAATGAAAAGGGCATGTATGCATAGTATCCCTCCTTTACAACTTACAAATGGATTTAAACAGACAGCAATGGAAATTATAACATGAATTATAAAGAAAAGGAACTAGATATTTCCTACTATTTTCTACATGATATTACATAATAAAAGCTACTCAGAAAGAGCAGCTGCAAACAAGCATGTAAGGGCAATAAACAAGCCTCATTTTTAAATATTGTAGTGTCGCAACTGGATTTGGCTGTAGAAAGCAGAAAATTTTATGCTTTATTATGGGCGAATTACGACTCTAGTAGAAATTTTGATATGATCATAGATCCATTTGGCATCATTTATATTGAGTCGAATACATCCATGGGAAGCAGGTTTTCCAAGTTTTGAGATAGAAACAGGATTGGGAATGCCTTTTGGGTCTGTGGGAACACTATGAAATAGAAACTGCCCATTTTTTGTAAAGGCACTCCAATATTTTACGCCTACCTGAAATTGTTTGGACCAAAGCCATGAACCTTTATGAACAATACGGAATGTACCCACGGGAGTTGGCGTATCTGGCAAGCCCGTAGAGCATTTCATTTCCTTGACTACAACTTGATTTGTGATGACATACACTTTCTGAGCAGATAGATCTACCAGCAAATAGGTAATATCTAAGGATTTCGATTGGGCTGTAACAAAACTTCCTACGCCTAAAAATAGTAAAATCAATAAAATTTTAAAGAAATGATTCATATGTCTACTCCTTACAAGTATACTTTTTATTATATGTATGAAAAATAGTACTATGATAGAAGTAATATGGCATAGTATAATAGAGGTATAATAGTGGAGCATATTAAATTTCATTAAGTGGTCATGAAAATAAGTAAATTTTTTTAAAAATATTTATAAAATATTCAAACTGCGCTTTAAAAAAAACGTATATAGGTTTATAAATACAAAATTTAAAAATATAGGAGGAAATCAAATGAAAGAAGAAAGAATGATGATCTTAAATATGCTAGAAAGTGGGAAAGTTTCTGCTGAAGAAGCGGCTAGATTATTGGAAGTGATAGGAAAAGGTAAGGAAAAAGAAGAATGCTGCTCTTCCAAATTCTCTCAAGATGTAGAAGAAAAAGTGCAACAATTGGGTGCAACAGTAGATATATGGGCTAAAGAACTGGCAGAAAAGATGGATGGTGTCATTCGAGAAGTAGAGCCTAAGCTTAAAAAGGTGACACAGATTATTGTAGAAAAAACAGCAGCAACGATCGATGAAATCGCTCAAACGATGCGGGAAGAAAAAGTTTCTGAAGAACAGCAGAACGAAGAACCAACACAAGAAGACAATCAACAAGAAAATAATTAATTGATAGATGCGTAAAAAGCTGCTAGGGTATATGCCCTGAGCAGCTTTTACTATGATCACAGAGTCGTATGAAAAGTCAAAGAGAATAAACCGCAGCTCAGCTACAGTTTATTAACTATCCGGAAGAGTTTTGCAAACTCTTTTGAGCTTGAATTCCCACGGATATTTACGGCTACACCCCCACTCGTATAGAAGTGGCGACTTATGTTGGATGGTTAAATAATGCAATCCTCACACTGTTCGTATTGCGTACTGCTGTTCAAAATATTATAATGTAGCTATCCGATGATTTATCGATCTATGCCTCTGTTTTGATCAGTGAGGAGAGTTACTTCCAAATTCTAAAGAAAAAAGGGGATATCATGAGCAGATTAGGGACTCAAATACAAGCAATTCGTACAAAACAAGGGATGAATGCAAAGCAGCTAGCTAAAAAAATAGGGGTTGCAGAAAAATTTATTCAGGAAGTGGAATCAGGTACACGTATATTAAATGATGTCTTGATCCAACAGATTTCTAAAGCATTGGGGCAGGATATCCAAGATGCTATGCTCCAAGGAGCAGCAGTAGAAGAACAAACCCCTAAAAATGAACGTCCAGTGCAGCAGGTGAGTACACCACAGAAGCAGGCAAAGCATCCTGTGTCATCACCAAGTATAGATTTGGGGAAAGAAGTGCAAGATGTTTGGAGTGATGCATTTGGAGGGGTACTGGCGACTATACCCATCTATGCCTATGATCTTCATACTACACTAGGAAGTAGACAGTTGCCTATTATCTCCAAAAAAGTAGAAGGATATCCTAGAGACAAAGTGATATATGTACAGATTCAGGAACAAGATATGGTAGGTTTTCGTATGAATAAAGGCGATCTTGCCCTGGGGCATATGGTTACTGGGATGGACAAGGATGGTATATATTTGCTAGAGTGGAATGGACAGAGGATGATTCGGCAGATCAAGAAGGTAGATCAACAAAAAGTGCTGCTTGTACACAATCCTGCTGCAGTCAAAGCAGATACGGTAGCTATCAGGGAACTAAAGGTATTGGTAAAGCTGGATCGATTGGAAATTGTACTGTAATAAGTTTCTAAATAAATAGGTTGAAATATTGGGTGGAAATGGGTATGATAAGTAAGTATGATTATAGGTAGAGTGGAGAGATGAAAGTGCAGGAATCAACAAAAGACGAGGTGTGCCCTATGGAAGATCCATCTATAGATGAGAAAAAACATGTATTTGATAAACAAGAACTATTTAGTTGGATTAAAACACTCGTATTAGCCTTCTTGATTGCCTTCGGCATTAATAATTATATCATTGTCAATGCCACGATCCCCACGGGTTCCATGGAAACAACGATTATGACAGGAGATCGAGTTGTGGCGAATCGGTGGTCTTACTTTCAGAGCATACCGAAACGGGGAGATATTATCATATTTAGATACCCCGATGATGAACAGGTCTTATATGTAAAAAGAGTGATCGGTATTCCAGGAGATACGATAGAAATTGCAAATGGCAAAGTATATATTAATCATTCTACAGAACCCTTGATAGAGCCCTATATGAATGAGTTCATGGAGGGAGAATTTGGCCCTTATGAAGTACCAGCAGAATCTTATTTTGTGATGGGAGACAATCGCAACAACTCCTTAGATTCTAGATTTTGGAGCAATACCTTTGTGAAGAAAGATAAGATTTTAGGAAAAGTAGTTTTTAGATATTTTCCACGACTTCAGTGGTTAGCAGGCACATCTAAATAGAAATCTAAGGATGAAAGCTGGTTTATCAATACAATTGATAAACTGGCTTTTTATATATAGCATGAAGAAAATGAGGAATAAAAAATTGATTTTAACAGTTTACAAATTTACTACGTTAAAGTATAATACCATGTGTACATATTAAAAAAGTGGAGGAAAGAGAATGAAAAAGAGAATAGCAGCATTTACAATAGCAGTAGCATTATTTGCATCTTGTGTAACTGGATGTGGCGCAGCACAGACTGGAGCGCAGGATAAATCCTTAGAAAATGTGAAGGAAAAGGGCAAGTTTGTACTAGGTCTAGATGATAGTTTCCCACCTATGGGATATAGGGATGAAAGTGGAGAGATTGTAGGTTTTGACATTGATCTCGCCAAAGAAGTAGGCAGACGAATGGGCGTAGAAGTAGAATTAAAGCCAGTAGACTGGGATGGCATCGTACTGAGTCTTAAAAATAAAGATATTGATGTGATCTGGAATGGTCTGACCATCACAGAAAAAAGAAAACAAGAAATCGCATTTTCTAAAGTATACTTACAGAACAGACAAGTTATCGTAGTAAAAAGTGATGCAACTATTGCAAATAAACAAGACCTTTCAGGGAAAGTAATAGGGCTTCAAATGGGGAGCAGTAGTGAAACTGCCTTAGATTCTGATGCTGATACTAAAAATACTTTGAAGGATGTACGTAAGTTTACCAATAACACAGAAGCACTGATGGATCTGAGTGCAGGTGGAATCGATGCAGTGGTAGTGGATGAGATCGTGGGCAGATACTATGTAGGTAAAAAGCCGGGTGAATATAAAGTATTAGAAGATAATTTTGGTACAGAAGAATATGGAATCGGAATTCGTAAAGAAGATGTAAGCTTTAAAGAAGAAGTGGATCGTATTCTAGATGAGATGAAAAAAGATGGTACAGCAGCACAGATTTCACAAGAATGGTTTGGCGAAGATATCATTGAAAAATAAGGATATTTGATACAATAGGAGGATATTCTCTTGGACTATATTATTAATATTACGACAGCCATCCTAAAGGGAAGTGTGAACACGCTACAACTCTATTTTGTAGTAGTACTATTTTCAGTACCCTTAGGGGCTGCGATCGCCTTGGGGAAATTATCCAAATCTAAATGGATACAACGTGCAGTAGGAATTTATACATGGGTGTTTCGAGGAACACCCTTATTGTTGCAACTATTTTTTGTATACTATGGAGTACCTATTTTGTTACGAAATATAGGAGCTGCGACAGGCATGCCCTTGAGCGTTTCCATAAAACCATTTGCAGCAGCAGTAATCACCTTTAGTATTAATTATGCGGCATACATGGCAGAAATCTTTCGCGCTGGTATTGAGTCTATCGATAAGGGTCAGTATGAAGCAGCCAAGGTACTCGGTATGAATTACTGGCAGACGATGACTCGGATTATTATTCCACAGACAATCCGAAGAGTACTGCCGCCTACCTGTAATGAAGCCATTACGCTAGTCAAAGACACAGCACTCGTAGCAGCGATTGCGATGCCAGATCTTCTCCGAGCAGCCAAGGAAGCCGTTACTAGAGACTTTACCATTACTCCATTTATTATCGCTGCCGCCGTTTATCTAGTATTTACTTCCGTGGTAGTAGTAGTATTTGGTAAACTTGAGAAAAAGTATTCCATCTATGAGTAGGAGTATGGATATGATAATGATCAAAGCAGAACATATATATAAAAAATTTGGAACGCTAGAGGTTCTACAAGATGTGTCTCTAGAAGTCCACAAAGGGGAAGTCATCTCTGTGATCGGACCCTCAGGATCTGGCAAAAGTACCCTGTTGCGCTGTCTGAATCATCTAGAAAAGATTAATAAAGGGTCTATCCAGATTGAAGGATCGTATATTGCAGGTGAGGATGCGCATGGAAAGAAGCTTTCTATCATAAAGAAAGAGCTTTCTATCACAGAGAAAGAAATCAGACTGACATGTAAAAAGATCGGTATGGTATTTCAGAACTTCCACCTATTTCCTCACAAGACAGTCCTGCAAAATATCATAGAAGCACCTATGACTGTGAATAAGATGAGTAAAGCAGAAGCTATAAAAGAAGCAGAGCTCCTTCTGCAAAAAGTAGGGCTTCTAGATAAACGAGATGTGTATCCTTCTCAGATCTCTGGAGGACAAAAGCAGCGTGTGGCGATTGCTAGAGCGCTTGCCATGAATCCTGATATTATGCTTTTTGATGAGCCTACATCCGCACTAGATCCAGAATTAGTAGGAGAAGTGTTAACTGTCATCAAAGAATTGGCGAAAGACCACATGACCATGGTAGTAGTAACCCATGAGATGGCTTTTGCGAGAGAAGTGAGCGACCGCGTCGTATTTATGGATCAAGGGCAGATTATCGAAGATGCCAGTCCACAAAAATTATTTACAGATCCTGATCACCCTAGAATCAAAACATTTTTAGAGAAGATGATATAATTGGCTGGTTTCCCAGCCTTTTTTTATTTTCTGAAGACTCTATTTAGGGATATGACTATGCCCCTGTAACTTTAAAAAAGTTTCCATTATAACAAACAACGGGTATATTTTCTTACAAATTTTTTAAGAAAGTAGCATGCTTATATTGTATTTTTATAGTGGAGTATGATAAGGTAGAAATAGGATGAGGGATCTGAATAGTATATAGTACTAGAAGGGGTGGATAAAATGAATAATATAATAAATGATAAAAAAGACCATATAAGGATAGGGATATTTTTAAGTATTATGCTAATAC
>CALKRZ010000156.1 GCA_937989765.1 uncultured Clostridia bacterium
TTCTTTTTTATCCACGGAAATCTCTCCTTTATACAATCACAGTATCTATTTTTAAAAGGTGCTTTCCTGTTCATTATAACACAAAAAATTAATGGACATTAAAAGAACTAAAATCTCATAAAAATTTACATTCTTTACCCCTGAAATTTATGCCGAGCTTTGAAACATTAATATCCCTTTGAGTTAATCCTTCAAATAAATTTTCAATGTTTTTTGCAGAGATTCTCAAAACCTTCAGTAGAGCTACTAGAATTTTGAAAACTACTGGTAAGAATACATGGATTTTGATAAAATAAGGTATAAGGTCATAGCAATATGGAGACTATTCAGTAGGTTTTCAGTACATTCTATAGAGTGTCTAGATGAAAAACAAACTAGCCACTAGAGAAAATGGAACAGGTCATTTCTAGAGGGTATGGGGTAGCTTACATATTTGTATGTGGTGGAGGTGTACCCCTTTTGACGATAAGGAGTGTGATGAGTATGAAAATGATGATCACAGGGGATGTCCATGGAAGATTTGAAGTATTGCGAGACTTAATAAAAAAAGAGAAACCTAGAATGGTAATAGTGGCTGGAGATTTTGGCTTTTTTCCTAGAGTAAAAGGATTTAGTTTAGATAGGATGAATGACCTAGATATACCTATTTATTGGTGTGATGGCAATCATGAAGACTTTTTATCACTGAAAGAAATTACACCCATCTACGGAAGCAAGCCGGTTAGCATAAAGGAAAACATTTACTACTGTCCTAGAGGTTCCACTTTATCCATCGGTAGCCAGAAAATACTATTTGCCGGAGGAGCATTTTCCATAGATAAAGACATAAGAACCCCTATGTGGGATTGGTTTTCTTGTGAGACTTTGGATGAAAGTATTCTATCTTTGAAAAGTAATTGGGAAGGGATCACAACAGTTGTAAGCCATACGTGTCCCACTTTTTGTAAGATTGAAGAACAAATTTTTAATCTTTGTCCTCTACCTGATCCCACAAGAGGCGTACTGGATCAAGTATTTGATATAGCCAAACCCAGAGAGTGGTTCTTTGGTCATTGGCATGAATCTTATACTGTAGAATATGAGGCATGTGTATTTCACGGACTGAGTATGATTCATCATTATTATGATATGAGTTATATAGTAAAGGATTTATCATAAACGATCATGAACCCAAAAAGTTCATTGACAAGAACCTCTCCTTATGTTAAAATTCACTAGAATCAAATAAAATAACAGTATAGTCGTATAGCAACCTTTAAGTTGATCCTGAGAGATCAGAAAGGGAGGAATTATGATGGGCGCCATCAGTACGTCTTTTTATTATGCCGATTTTCGAAATACACATAAAAATAAGAAATGCCTTTTTTCTACAGGTTTTTCTTATGATTGCGTGATATATGATACTGTAAGGACAATGAAGCGAGTAATACACTCGTTTTATTGTCCTTTTATTATTTATTAAACATGAATATACAGGAGGGCTTTATATGATCGATACATTGATACAAAAGATAGAAGCAACCAAGAACCCTACAGTAGTAGGGCTAGATCCTAGATTATCCTATATTCCAAGCATCATCAAAGAAGAAGCCTACGACCTATGGGGTAAAACAACAAAAGGAGCGGCTGAGGCATTTTATACATTTAATACTCGGATCATAGATGAGATAGCCGATCTAGTGCCAGCCGTAAAACCTCAGATCGCCATGTATGAGCAGTATGGTGCTGCAGGGATAGAAAGTTATATAAAGACCATCCTCTATGCCAAACAAAAAGGGCTTGTCGTGATCGGGGATATCAAACGAAGTGATATTGCTTCTACGGCAGAAGCGTATTCTGATGGGCATATAGGTAGAGTAGTCGTAGAGGAAGAGCAGTATGAGGTATATAGTGAGGATTTTATCACGCTGAATCCTTATCTTGGGTACGACTCCATAGCGCCTTATATAGACAACTGCAAGAAATATGATCGGGGTATGTTTATTCTCGTAAAAACTTCTAATCCAAATAGTGGAGAGATTCAAGATCTGGATGTAGGAGGGGAAGCATTATACGAAAGAGTAGGCAAACTGGTGCATGGTTGGGGAGAAAAATTGATGGGATCAAGAGGCTATAGTGCCATAGGGGCTGTAGTAGGCGCCACTCATCCAGAACAAGGCAAAAAGCTGAGGGCGCTCATGCCGCATACGTATTTCCTCGTACCGGGATATGGAGCCCAAGGCGGGGTAGCCAAAGACTTGGCAGCTTGTTTTCATAAGGACGGGTTGGGAGCGATCGTAAACTCTTCTAGAGGGATTATTGCAGCGCATCAAATGCCACGATACAAGGCGCAGTTTACAGAAAATGAACATGGTCAGGCTTCAAGACAGGCTGTACTAGACATGAGAGCAGATTTGCAGGAGGTAATAGGATGAAAGCGGTACTCATACTTGAAAATGGCATGACTTTTGAAGGAAAAGCGTTTGGACATCTGAAAGAAAGCATAGGGGAAGTGGTTTTTAATACAGGGATGACAGGATATCAAGAGGTGCTTACAGATCCTTCTTATTATGGTCAGATCGTTACGATGACATATCCTCTGATAGGCAACTATGGGATCAATCTAGAAGATATGGAGTCAAGTGGACCCAAGGTAAAAGGGTTTATCGTACGGGAAAGATCAGACAATCCCAATAACTGGCGGTGTGAGATGGAGCTGGAAGGATATCTGAAAGCCAATCGCATCCTAGGCGTAGAGGGGATTGATACAAGGGCGCTCACCAAGATTCTTCGTAATCATGGTACGATGAAGGGAATCATCGCTGTCAGAGAACTAACTCAAAGCCAGATACAGCAGAAATTTGACAGCTTTCATAATAAAACCGCAGTGGCACAAGTGACGACCCAAGAAGTCTATGAAGTAGAAGGTATAGGCAAGCATATTGCAGTGATGGACTTTGGTATCAAACAAAATATCATTCGGTCTTTTCAAAAGCGAAACTGCCGTTTGACCGTGTTTCCACACCATGCTACAGCAGAACAAATCCTAGAGAGCAGTCCTGACGGCATCTTCTTATCCAATGGCCCAGGAGATCCTAAAGATGTACCAG
>CALKRZ010000157.1 GCA_937989765.1 uncultured Clostridia bacterium
ATGGACATTGTCTAACTCCTTATAGAGTCGAGCATGGTACATCCCAAAGTCAGTTCCTAAAATACCTATTTTCATTATGATCGTCCTTTCGTTTTTGTGGTATCATCATTATAACCCTATATTGCTGACAACGTATTGTCAGCAATATAGGGTGGTTTATTCTTTCGTAGGAGTTGTTTGTATGAGAATTCATAGACTGATTTCGATTTTGTTATTTATAGAATCTAAAGGAATCATGAAGGCCAAAGAACTGGCATCGAAGCTTGAAATATCAGTAAGAACGGTTTATAGAGACATTGATACCTTGTGTGAAGCAGGTATTCCGTTTGTTACCACCAGTGGACCGAATGGGGGAATCCGTTTGATGGAGGGATACACAGGGGGCATCAGTCAGCTCCATGAAGAAGATATCATCAACTTGTACATGGGTGGAATGGGAATCCAGCCGGATCGACAAAGTGATATGGCTATCAAACTGAATACGGCATTATTAAAGATAGAAAAGAATTTGCCTCAGAATAGAGCTATTCATAGGATCAAAAAAAGATTTTATTTTGATGAAACACCTTGGTGGGGAGAAGGTCAGCGGCTACATCATGGAGACACGCTAATACACGGAGTTTTTCACTCTAAGATCCTAAAAATTGAATACAAAAAATTTGAGGGAGCATCATCCATAAGGAGAATTCATCCGTATGGCATCGTTGTGAAGAGGATGGATTGGTACCTGATAGGGTATTGTGAGAAAAGCAATGAGAATAGAGTGTTTAAATGTGAGCGAATCATCGCAAGTGAAATGCTAGATGAAACCTTTAACTCACCGGAGGATTTTTGTGTAGAAACATATTGGAATAGGTCAAAACAAGTATTTAAAGATCAATGCGCTGAGAAAGAGCAATATCCCGTTGTTATAAAACTTCCTAAAAATTCGAGAGATATTCTTGAAAGCCTAGAGGTAGATGAGATGACAGAAGATGAAGACGATATTGTAGCAACAGTGAATATGTATGGTCATCAACAGGCAAAGGATAGCATTATGAAAATAATAGGATGTGTAGAAGTGATGAGACCCGCTGAAATAAGAGAGTTTGTGAAGAAAGAGCTGACAAACATAATCATAAAGTACAAAGGCTGATCTTTGAAAGAGAAGAAAAGGGTAAGATTTTAAAAAAATATTGTTGACATTACCCCTAGGGGAAGGTTTATAGTGGTTTTATAAGTGATTCTGGACGGAATTCTTATTGTGAGAGGGGGTTTTCTATTTGAAAATAAGCGAATTCGCAGAGTTGAATCATGTGACTACAAAAATGCTGCGGCATTATGATAAAATCGACCTTCTAAAACCATCCGCTATTGATACTATAACACGATATCGTCTGTATGAAGCGTGTCAATCTCATTATTTGAACTGGATACTTATCCTTAAAAATTTGGATTTTTCTCTAACTCAGATCAAAGAAATGTTAAATGGCTCCATCAGTGTTGAAAAATTAATTGGGGAACTGATCAGAAAAAGGATTGAGATTTCTTTAGGAATGAATGAGTATATCCAAAAGAAGATTCAAATAGACAAACTGATCGAAATATTAGAGAAGGAAGGGTTTTGTGTGGAAAAACAAGTTAATCTATTACATATAGAGCAAGAAAATGTTCATGAAATTAAAAAGAATATGCCTAACATGGAAATGTTTTTGGAGGCTGTACAGGATATTGCAGCAGTATGTGCTGAGACAGATTCTATTGCCATCGCAAGATTTGATATTTCCCATTTCAAACAGGTCAATGATGAATATGGTTTTGATGTAGGGGATAGAGTCATCGTAGCTTGTTATCACATCATCAAAGAGAATATAGATCCATATAAAGATTATGGAGTAGTTGGCCGTGCCCACGGGGATGAGTTTATTTTTTGTATAAAAGCTGGACAGAAGGAAGTGGAAGACACTGCCTGTTCCATTGTTCAGGATATGGAGCAGTATGATTTTTCAGTACATGGTTGTGAGAAACAAATGGGATGCTATATCGGTGGATTAGTTGTTGGGCAAAAATCTCTTCAAGAAATAAGAAGTATCATTGAAAGTTCTATAGAAACCATCAATGAAGCTAGAAAAAAAGGTACAAATGGAATAGTGATTAGAAGCTATATGTAAGACAAGAGGTAGAAGTCTAATATGAAGTAAAGACCTAAATAGGTAGATACAGTAGTAGGTAATGACACAGAAAAGGACTAGGCTTGGTAATCAGGCGTAGTCCTTTTTCTTATATTTGGAATAAAATAAGGCGGATTCTATAAATGCACCCTTATTTTACAAAAAATACAGAAAACCTTTGACTGTTTTGCTTTTTAAAGCATATGTTTTTCTATAAATTTCTTTACTTCCCTTTTATAAGTTTGCGTATCCCTCCAAAAAGAAGTAGCGTGGACTGCATGGGGAACGATCAATAATTGTTTATGACAGGTCGCAGCGCTATAAAGCTCATGAGCCATGGAGGGGGGAACAAATTCATCGTTACCTCCATGAATAAAAAAGATTGGTTTTGTACATTTTCGTACTTGTTGTAGGGCAGAAGCTTCATGAAAAAAATACCCAGCTCGAAGCTTACAGATGAGGCTCGTGATATAGATCATGGGAAATTTGGGTAGCTTATACAGTCGTTTTAGTTCGTAACTTAAAATGTCTTCCACAGAAGTATAAGCACAATCAGATATAATACACTTTACCTGAGGGGGGAGCTTTTCTCCACAGGTCATCAATACAATGCTTCCGCCCATGGAAATACCATGGAGTACAATCTCAGCATTTGTTCCAATATGCTTAGTGATCCAGGCAATCCATTCCAAACAATCTTTTCGATCAGGCCATCCAAAGCCAATATACGCGCCACCACTATGATCATGCCCACGGCAATCAGGCATGAGGACATTGAATCCTAGCTCCTCTGCATAGTACTGAGCAAAGGGGATCATATTGCTTCCTTTACCACCATAGCCATGGACGAGAAGAGCAGTTTTAGTAGAGGAGTTGGAAGCAGAAATATAGAGTCCACATAACTGTATTCCATCTATAGAAGAGATAGTTACATGCTCGATTTTTTGCTTTTTGGCCCAGGCTTCACTGGTTTCCCAGTCGATTTCTTCTATTGTTTTCTCTAAAGCAGGATCAGGGATTATGAGTTGTTTGTTTTTTCGCACTATAGTTAGCGTATAAAAAAAGTTGCCGAGAATAAATAATACCAGTAAAAATAGCAGAAGGATACGAATCACTAACCATGGCATAGACATTTATTGAGCTCCTTTATCATTTTGTACGATGAGTAAAGCTTGATTTTAAAGTCATAGTAAGTACAGTATTTGCTTAAATAGAAGATAATACACACTAGGGCTATAAAAAAGAGAATAACTATTGACATTGACGTTGCGTAAGGGTGTATGCTGAGTATATTAGGAGGTGAGAACATGGAATATACGGTGCAAAAGCTTAGTCAACTGGCAGGTGTTAGTGCTAGGACGTTACGATATTATGATGAAATAGGAATTCTAAAGCCAGCGAGAATTAATTCATCCGGATATCGAATTTACGGCAATGAAGAAGTGGATCGGTTACAGCAGATTTTATTTTATAGGGAATTGGGAGTGCACTTAGATCAGATTAAAGAGATTGTAACGGATCCTTCGTTCGATAAAGCGATTGCCCTTAGAGAACATTATGAAAAGCTTCTTGAGAAAAAAATACAGCTAGATGTGTTGATCATCAATGTAGAAAAGACGATTGCTTTCACAGAAGGGAGAATTGAAATGACAGATCAAGAAAAGTTCCAGGGATTCAAACAAAAAATGATAGATGAAAATGAAAAGAACTATGGGAAAGAAATACGAGAGAAGTATGGTCATGAGACAGTAGAAGGATCCAATGAAAAAGTGAAAAATATGACACAGGAGCAATATGACGAAGTTACCTGCTTAGGAGAAGAATTGCTAGAAACTCTAGCGGAAGCTTTTAAAAATGGGGATCCAGCCAGTGAGCTTGCTCAAAAAGCAGCGAAGATGCATAAACAATGGCTCACATATTTCTGGAGTCACTATAGTAAGGAAGCCCATGCCGGTATTGCTCAGATGTATGTAGACGATAAAAGGTTTACAGCATATTATGATGAAAAGAGACCGGGCACGGCAGTTTTTTTAAGGGATGCGATTCTGATCTACACGGGAATGTCTCAATAAATCTATAAGGATAGAAAGAGAAAAGCGACTGAGTACAAGGCAGTCGCTTTTTGCTTATCCCGACTTTCGACTAAGTTAGTTTAAAATCACTAATTTTCATGAAAAAAATGCCTATATGATTTGCAATTAAGACATTCCATTCCATAATTATCCTAACAACCTGCTGAAGTATTCTCTTACAAACATAATGTAATGTATTTAATGCAACTTATATACAAACGTTAGAAATCAGGAAAAGTCGTAAAAGTAACGACTAAACTATTTCTAAAATATGGTTTGGAGTACACAAAGGTATTTGCTAAAATATTCTTGAATGAAATACCTATTCTATCGTCAAATCTAGCAATTATCATTCCATGAATTAACAGGTAGTGACAAAATAAAATTGCACTTTCCGGCAATATCAAGGGCTTCTGGACTTTTTAGTCGAAAGTTGGGCTATGATATTTTGTAAGCACCTGTACATGTACGAAGTTTAGGGGTATAATTTATTCGAATGTA
>CALKRZ010000158.1 GCA_937989765.1 uncultured Clostridia bacterium
AACGGCTATGGAAAGTATAAAGGACATGATTGAAGTGAATACAGTAGTAGGTGATGCAGTTGAAACACCGGATGGAACGATTATTATGCCCGTAACGAGGGTTGCATTTGGATTTGCAGCAGGAGGGGCAGAATATGGTACAGGGAGTCGTTCAAGCAGTAGCAAAGATGAGCAGGAAGACGCAGAGGGGCAAAATAAGTATCCTTTTGGAGGCGGAAGTGGGGCAGGAGTCAGTGTACAACCAGTGGCATTTATGGTAGTGGGAGGAAGTCAAGTCAAGATGATGCCTGTAACCATCTCTACACCAGTTGAAAAAATGTTAGAACAAGTGCCTCAGATTGTGAGCAAGGTAAAAAACCTTATGGAAGATGGAGGTTCAAATAAAAATATGGAAAAAAATTTCATAGATCATATAGAGAAAGAACGTAAAGACTAAAGTCATAAAATACAAGTTCACTCACTATACTTATAGAGTCACAGGTATAAGATGGAGGAGTATGTATATGAAAAAAATGATATGTTGGATTCTTTTAATACTGCTACTTTTTTTATTTCCTAACGAGGTATATAGTAATGAAACAGCAGTACCTAAAGTGAATGCGCAGGCAGCTATTCTAATGGATTATGAAAGTGGAAGAATACTTTGGTCAAAAAATGAGAAAGAACCAAAAGCGATGGCGAGCACTACCAAAATTATGACTTGTATTCTAGCATTAGAAAAAGGGAATCTATTGGAAGAAGTAACTGTGAGTAAACGAGCTGCTTTGGCCCCAAGAGTCAAAATGGATCTTCATACTGGTGAAAAACAGAGACTGGAAGATTTGTTATATGCTCTTATGTTGGAATCTGCCAATGATGCAGCAGTAGCCATTGCAGAACATATTGGAGGTTCTGTAGAAGATTTTTGTAGTATGATGACCGAAAAGGCAAAAGAAATAGGTGCCACAGATACAGTATTTAAGACGCCCAATGGGTTGGACCTAGAGAATCATCATTCCACGGCATATGATCTAGCTCTTATTACCCAATATGCTCTTCATAATGCTACCTTTATGGAGATTATAAATACAAGACAAATCGTAACACCCAAAAGTGGAGGGAAATATAAATCCTATCATTTGGCAAATAAAAATAGATTATTGTCAGAGTTACAAGGCGCTAATGGAGTGAAGACAGGATATACAGGAAAGGCAGGGCATTGTTTTGTAGGTACGGCAAAGAGAGGAGAAATGCAGCTTATATCTGTTGTACTAGCGAGTGGATGGGGAGCCGTTGGGAAAGCTCAAAAGTGGATTGATACCAAGAGAATACTAGAATATGGTTTTGTTCACTATTCTCCATTTCAAATTCTTCATGAGGGTCAAATGGTTCAGTCGATTCCAGTAGAGCATGCAAGAGAAAAAAAGCTAAGTCTTTGTTATGGAAATTCATTACGGCTTCCTCTTAGAGAACAGGAACGGGAACAGATAAGAATACACTTCGTGCTCCCTGAGTCTATAGAAGCACCTATATCAAAAGGTCAAACTATAGGTACAGGGAAAGTATTTATAAAAGATGAACTTATAAGAGAGATCCCCTTGGTGGCAGTACAAAGTATAGAACGTCATGATTTTTCGACCTCATTACAAAAAATCATGAAAAGTTGGTTAATGATCTATAAACACGGTATAATAGTAAGTGAAAGATCATGATCTTTCACTTATTTTTTTTGCATAAGGGGGAATGATGTTGGATATTCGACTTCAAAAGTATTTAGCAGATGCAGGGATCGCTTCAAGAAGAAAATGTGAGGAATTGATAAGCAGCGGTAAAGTTAAAGTGAATGATGAAGTGATTACAGAACTGGGGAAAAAAGTGGATCCTCATAAAGATATAGTAACCTTTGAAGGGAAAAAAGTGAGTACTACGGAGAAATATGTATATATTATGCTGCATAAGCCTGAGGAGTATGTAACTACGGTACAGGACCAGTTTAATAGACCTACCGTGATGGACTTGCTAACTTCTGTAAAGGAAAGGATTTATCCTATAGGGAGGTTGGATTATGATACATCAGGTTTACTACTTGTAAGTAATGATGGAGATTTAGCTTTTAGGCTCACCCATCCTAGTCATAATATTGATAAAACCTATATAGCAAAGGTGAAAGGAACTCCAAATGAAGAAGAGTTAGAAGCTTTTCGAAGAGGTTTATCGATTGAAGAGTATGTTACAGCGCCAGCAGAGATTGAAATTATAAAACAAGAAGGTACTCAGTCTAGTCTTAAAATCATAATTCATGAGGGGAAAAATAGACAAGTGCGAAAAATGTGCAGTGCCATTGGACATCCAGTAGTGAGCTTGAAAAGGGTATCAACAGGCAATTTATTTCTTAAAGATTTGCCAAAGGGAGATTTCCGACATTTGACCGCTTCTGAGATAAAATACCTAAAATCTTTATAATTCTTTAAAAAGGGTTAACAGGCAACAATACGTCTGATATAATTAACCCTGTTGAAAAAATAGTGATGTGACCTAATGTATTTATAAATAGGATAATGAATGGAGGAACAAGCAGTATGGAACTTTGGTATACAGAAAGACAAACAGAAAACTTTGGAATTACGGCTAAAATTACTAAAACTCTTCATGAAGAACAAACGGAATTTCAAAAATTAGATATGATTCAAACCGTTGAATTTGGGAATATGTTAGTACTAGATGGCATGGTGATGACCACAGAGCAGGATGAATTTGTATATCATGAGATGGTTACGCATCCAGCCTTATTTACCCATCCCAATC
>CALKRZ010000159.1 GCA_937989765.1 uncultured Clostridia bacterium
TACTTCTATTCATACCCAGTATAAGCTCATTGTACCCGCAGAAGCCAGTCATACGATCCAACAATTACTCAGAAAATATAGTCAAAAGAAATAATCTATACATACCTATCCCCAAAATAGGAATAATGATATTAAAAAGAGATGGAGCATACATATGTCAAAAATACAATTAATTGCAACTACTACTTTTGGATTAGAAGCGATCGTAAAGCGAGAAGTACAGCGTTTAGGGTTTTCAAATATTTCTGTGCTAGATGGAAAGGTTATGTTTGAAGGAGATGAATCAGCGATTCCTACTGCGAATCTATGGCTTCGCTCTTCTGACCGCGTTCTCTTAAATATGGGCGAATTTGAGGCGCTCACTTTCGATGAGCTGTTTGAGAAAACCAAAGCCCTTCCTTGGGATGAATGGATTACAAAGGATGGTAAGTTTACAGTTACAGGTAAATCCATCAAATCTACGCTCTTTAGTGTTCCTGACTGCCAGTCTATCGTAAAAAAAGCCGTCGTAGAAAAATTAAAACGAAAGTATGATGTAGATTGGTTTGAAGAAACAGGACCCGAATTTACGATCCAAGTAGCACTGCTTAAGGATAAAGCGACCCTCACGATTGATACCACTGGTGCTGGACTTCATAAAAGAGGTTATCGTGCTGCTTCTGTAGAAGCGCCCCTAAAAGAAACTTTGGCTGCGGCTATGATTGATCTCAGCTTCTGGAAGAATGAGAGACTATTAGTTGATCCTTTCTGCGGATCTGGTACCATCCTGATCGAGGCAGCTCTTATTGCTAAAAACATCGCCCCCGGCCTTGCGAGAAGCTTTGCTTCTGAATCTTGGCCCCGTATTGGTGAAGATCTATGGAAAGCAGCTAGAGTAGAAGCCTACAAAAGGATGAAACCAGATGTAAAACTTAGAATACAGGGTGGAGATATCGACCCTGCTGCGATAGAGCTTGCAAAGCATAATGCCCGTAAAGCAGGCGTAGATGACAGTATTATTTTTGAAACCAAAGCACTCACTGACTGGAAGGTAGAAGAAGACTATGGGGTCGTGATCTGCAATCCTCCTTATGGAGAACGGATCGGTGAATTACGAGAAGTAAAAGAAATGTATCGTACCCTTGGTAAAATTTTTGCGCCTAATCCTACTTGGTCTGTATATGCCATCACCTCCGATGAAGAGTTCGAAAAACTTTATGGCAAAAATGCGGATACCAAAAGAAAACTCTATAGCGGTAGCTTAAAAATTGATTACTATCAATATCATGGGCAAAAGCCTCCTAGAAATCCAAAACCACAGTAAGGGATATGCTAGAAGGGCCGTGGAAAGGCATCTCTATATATCTTTAGAAAGGTTGTGAGCAAATGAAAAAAGTGCATTGTGTGATGCTTATTTGTCTGTTAGTGGCACTAAAATCCATCAATGTATTTGGGGATTACTATGTAGTAGATGCAAATAATAATGGTTACGGAAAACCCCTTGTAGTCCAGAATATAGGGGATAAGGTTGTAGTGTTTTGCCATAATGGACGAATTTATGTATCAAATAATCGAGGGGAAAAATGGGTTGAACACAATTTTAACCGAAATATAGGTTATCGAAACGCTGTGGTGAGGGAACAAACAATTTTAGGCTATAGCTCATATAATAAATGTGTCGTGTATTCTCAGGGAGGGGATACATGGGAAGTATACGACATGGAAACAGACATACATATCATCGGAAAAACCAATAATGGATTTTTGATGATTTTAAACAATGGAAAAGTACTCACTTCAGACTCAGGCAAAAAAGGTTCTTGGAAACAAATGGGTGTTTATACCATTGAAGGAGAAATACGGGATATAGCATTTATTGAAAGTACCAATACGTGGGTTTTCATCGAAAATTATAAAGTATATAGTACGAAAGATTTTAGAACCAAAGCAGCTTTACAGGTTATGCCTAAGGGATTGGAAGATTACTATATATTAAGTATTGCATCTGCCAATAATAAGCTTTACTTACTAAACTATGATTATGGGATCTTAGAAACAGATTCTAGTTTCTCACCAGCAAAAAAAGTAGAGATCCCTTATGAAAATGAACTATGGAATTCTAAATACTTTGATATAATACTTGATAATGCTGTACCTATATCTATCACAAATACAGGATTTTTAGTAAACGGAGATAAAAAAGTGCTTGCAAAAACCCAAGAAAGCTTTCAGCTTATCTTAAGTTTTGCTGTTACTAGCCAAGATCTATTTCTCATTGATCAAGAAAACAAACTTCACCGCTATGATTTGAAAATGAATAAATGGATTGATGTATCTGTAGTTCCGGAAAGGACAAATGATGCAGTTCGAACGCCTAAGTTAAAACCCGGTGAGAATTGGAGATACTTTATTTATCCTGGATATGATAGTTCTATTACACCTTCATTAACCTTTTCGGAGGGCTTAGCCGTCATGTCATTAGATGGAGATCGAAAAGGATTTATTGATGAATCAGGAAATATTGTCATACCTCCTCGATATACGGCTGCGAATAATTTCAGCGAGGGGCTGGCAGCAGTAAGTCTTCATGGATCATACGGATATATTGATAAAACAGGTAAGATGGTAATTCCAAATCAATATTTCAGTATGTATTCTTTTAGAGAAGGGCTGGCACAAGTAAGAATAGGTAATAAGTTTGGATATATTAATAAAAAGGGAGACTTGGTAATAGACGCTATATATGAGGAAGCTTCGCCTTTCAGTGAAGGGGTAGCGGCTGTAAGGTTGGAAGGGGAAAATCTATATATAGACAAAGAAGGAAAAATAGTGTTGGATATGGGCGATCGAAATGGATATATGTTTCATGATGGATTTGCCTTATTTATGAAGAATGGAAAAGCAGGTGTCATTAATAAGTCAGGAAAAGAGATAATACCAGCCATCTATGATACGATTAATGTACAAAGCTTGAGCAGAGTTTTTTTTGATAAGTTTGCATGGGTACAAAAAGATGGGAAATGGGGATTGATTGATAAGAATGGAAAGGTCATATATCCCACCAAGATGGATTCAGTATCCTATTTCACGGAAGGAATTATGCGCATCCTTGTAGATGGTAAAATTGGTTTTATGGATTCTACAGGAAAAGTAATTATTCAACCTAAGTACACGTATAATGGAGATCTTGAATGGATTGCAAATTTTGGGGAAGGACTCGTCCCTATTAAGGTAAATAAAAAATTTGGTTTTATTGATAAAACAGGAAAAACAGTCATTCCATTTGAATATGATTATGCCCATTATTTTGTAGAAGGGCTTTGCTTGGTTAAGAAAGGTAATAAATATGGGTATATTGATAAAACTGGCAAAGTTGTTATACGTATTCAATATACTCAAGCCAGTGGTTTTAATGAGGGATTAGCTATTGTGCAATTAAATGGAAAAGAAGGAGCTATTGATAAAAAAGGGAATACGGTAATACCGTTCCAATATGATTCTATTCGAAGGTTTCAAGAAGGGTATGCAAAAATAATGGTAGGAAAGAAACACGGTATAATCAACAAAAAGAACCAGATGATAGTAGCTCCGCAATTTGATAAAATCTATGATGCAGAAAACTATGGTTCTAAGCGTAATGGATATCTAACTGTTTTAAAAGATGGATTATGGGGCTATATTAAGCTTGGCCATGTAGAAAATAAGAAGTAAACTTAAGTCCATCTCCTCTACAAATTGACTTACCATAAATCCTAGACTTTTCGAAGTCTGGGATTTATTTTTATAAAAAAAGAAGCTGTGCACTAATTACTTAGTGCGACAGCCCGATTATTGCTGTGATTCATTCTTTTCTTTGAGTTTTGCCCATACTTCTTCTTTTTTGAGGGGCTTTAGTGTTCGGTACTGATTGTCCCGCAGCAAGGGGTCAAATTGGCATATGGAGCCATATAGACAGTACTCACAGGCTTTCCCATCTTTGCTTTTATAGGGGCTGATTTTTATATTGCCCTCCATGATTTCTTTTCCGATCTCTTTCACAATACCGCGCACATAGTGGCGAAGTTGGTCAAATTCTTCCAAGGTGGCTACGGAGGAATTTTTGGCAAAGCCTCCATCCTTGGTCAACTGTACGGGCAAGATCTCCGAATAGGTTTGGATGTCTTTATCTAGATTTTTGACCAGATCTACATCGGCTAGTACTAGTCCAGAGAGCTTTAGTTTTTTAAGTAATAGTGCTTCGATCTCTTCTTCTTCCATGGCCTTGGCTGAGGTCAGCATAGGATCATCGATCTTGAAATAAAAGATGCCTCCCGGCAATAGTTCTTTGCCCAGCATAGCTTGACTATTTTCTAGAAATGCATCTAGATATAATAAGAGTTGGAGTTGGAGACCATAGTAAATATCCAATAGATTAAATGTCTTGCTGCCCGATTTGTAGTCAATGATTTTAATATATGCCTGTTGATCTTGATCTAGTATATCGATCCGATCTACACGCCCCGTTAATATGATTTTTTCTCCTGAGGGTAGTTCGATCACAATAGGCGGAAGTTTTTCGTCTTTCCCAAATCCCACTTCAAACCCCAAGGGCTCAAATGTGCCTCGTTTGATATGCTCTGTCAATGTCCACACTGCCCGACGGGTGATCCGCTTGAGTCTTTCTACCAGATAGGAATATCTCGCAGTGCTTAATAATATCTCATTGCCTAGCCTTGGTGCCAGATTCTCTATGATATCCCCTACGGCATGGTCACACTCACTTTTGGTAAGCTTTCTCCATGGTATTTGCTCCGCCTCTAGCTTCTTTGCAAATTCATCTAAGGCTTTATGAAATAAACGACCTAGATCAGGAGTATGGAGCCTAAATAGCTTTCTTTCCTTTGCTTTTAATCCATACTGCGCAAAATAGGCAAAGGGACATCCCATAAACTTTTCTAGTTTGGATACACTGGAATAGATCTCACGACCATATAGTTTTTTTACAGATGTATGCTGCAAGTACTGCTCTTGGTTGGTATGAAATAGACCCTTTATGGTGATATCAAGCTTGTGCTGCCATAGAGAATTTTGTTTATACCAACTCAGTACATCCCACCACAGTGGCAGTACCTCTTCTTGTTCTATGTGTTGCCTCAAGGCATTACCCAAGTGGTGAAAAGTGGTACTCGGTCTAGTTACGTATTGTAGGCTCTGTTCTTCCTGTAGATGCAGATCGCTATCTTCTTGTATATAGGGAAAGAGCTTCTTTATTCGACTGACAAGCACAGAAGGACGAAGGGCCTTTCCTTCCTCATCACCCAAAGCATAGCTGAGGGATAGCTTTTGAGAAGGCTTGGTGAGTCCCATATAAATCTGAAACTGCTCTTCGAATACCTTTCTCCTGCCATCAGGTGCTAGTTCGATTCCTAGTCCATTCATATACACCCGTTCCATATCTGAAAACAGGCCTAATTCCTCAACAGGCGACGGTACGATGCCATCATTGACCCCAATGACAAATAAGGCTTTAATCTCATGGAGGCGGGAGCGCTGCAAATCTCCCACGACTACTTGATCGAGTGCTGGGGGAATGAGACCCATAGTACACTGCATAAATCCACTATCCAGTATACGGGCATACTCCTCTAGAGTAACTTTCTCATCCCCTAAAATCTCTACCATTTTATCCAGTACATCCATCAAAAGATCCCATATCTGCGTGTTTTTTTTGACGAGAAGTAATTTCTGCTCCTGTCGATATTGATCAATCCAGTGAGATAGGGTATCCGATACGTGTAGATCTTGCAGGAGCTCATACAAGGCTTCTGTAATAGATTTTACGGTGAGTGTACTCTTTTTTAAGGAGGTATGCATTTTTTTCAAAGGACGTATTACCTTTTTACGAATATCATTGACCTTGTTCTGTTGCTGTTCTTCATATTCTGTATGTCTTGGTGTATCTAGATCTGCTTCGATCCCAAAAGTCCAATCCTTCCCCGTCCATGTAGAGATACCCCGAATACCATATGCCAGTGCATAATTTTCTAGGATATCCACCTCTTCTCGTGGAATTTCAGTAAGATTGGTCTTGAGATACCGAAATAGGCTTTCATAAGACCAGTTGCGTATCAAAATCTCTACCCCAGCACGTACCAATTCGATCAAAGGATGTGATAAGATATCGCTTTTTTGGTCAATGAAATAAGGGATTTCATATTCCTTAAAAATCCCCTTGATATTTTTTTCATACTCCATCAGTCCGCCCGATACGACTGCAATATCCCTAAAACGCCACTGATGATCTCGCACCAGTTCTATAATACAACGGGATATATACTCGATCTCTGTATACCTATTGGATGCTGTAAATATACGCATAGAATCTGGGGAAGCCCCATACTCTTTGCAGGGATACTGAAAGTACATCTGCTCCAGATGGGCTAAGTCGCTATTATCTATAAATCGATATGTCGGATTGCCCTTTAAACAAATCGGCTCTTCTACATCTACATCATATAAGGCTGTGATCTTATCCAATTTATGGATGGTCCGTTTACTTTCATAAAAAGGATCTGTTTCACATAGAGGAACCTTTCTATACTGATCGGGATCTACCGTTAACGTGATATTGAGGCGCTTGACCTTCTTGGATAGTTTATAAAGGATGCGATACTCTTGGGGGGTAAAGCCGTAAAATCCATCAATCCATATCTCTGCCCCTTCTAGATACTTAGACTGTTCCACCTTTTGAGCCAGTAAATCCAGTGTTTCTTCTGTCGTAATATACTCTTTTTGTATGAATGCTGTGAACTGACTATAGATCAAATACAGATCATGAAGCTTATGTTGAAGTCCAGGCTTACCTTGCGCTAATTCTATGCGATCTTTTAGATGCGCTGGTTCTACTGCATATTGATGAAATTCTTCAATGGTCTGCCCTAGACTATCCATAAATCCTTTCTGTCGCACCGCTTTTTGGAATACTTTAAGCTCTTTATCCAGTCCATGAATGATCTTTCGTAATACCATCGTCTTCCCTATATCTCCCAGAACCTTTTTGGTGGTTCCCCCTACCTCTCCAAATACGCGATATGCGAGCCGCTGAAAGCTTAGTACTTCCGCCCGCATAATCCCTTTCTGGGGCTGTCTTGTGATGAGATCTTTTTGAGATTGGAGCGTGAACTGCTCAGGAACCAATAAAATCAAGGGATGATCTTGTTTGTTTTGGGCTTTTGCTGTGATATCTTCCATACAGTAATGCGTCTTTCCTGCTCCAGACCGACCTAGTATATATCGTACACTCATTCTGTCCCTCCTTGGACTGCGCATTATTTTGTAGATCTATAAAAACATGGGACGCGCTCCTTTGTTGCAGTTGTTTCCTGATTTATATATTTACCTTACCACCACATACTTTTTCTGAGATCCAAAATATGTACTGTTAGCATTTACTCTTGCAAGGTGTAAATGTATAATTCTAGATCACCCAGGCTCTCTAGGTCTACATTATCCTTATACTGCTCTGGCACGGCAATCCGCTGTGGATTTCCATCTGATCTATACCGATACTGCGGATTTTTTTCATAATGCTCGAAAAACCACCAGAGATCTGTTGCTTCTCCCTCTGAAGCGCGTACCCTCGGGAGCTCCAAAGGTGAAAAACCAATGCGATTAGGGGCTGTTGCTACCTTTGGATCATGTCCCACCATAAGACCTACCTTATATGCATAGGCACTATCATTATACTCACCTTGGGCTATAAGATGCCTAAGCTCCTCTTTAGGACGAATCCCATGTGGATAGGCAATACTATCTACTATATAACCGGGTAGTATTTCTTTGATCATCTGATCCACCCTTCCTAGCTCTTCTTGGATCTGCTCTCCCGTCAGGTTTTTGAGTTTGGGATGAGAATAGGTGTGATTGCCTATTTCATATCCATTTTGAGTAAGATACTCCAGTCGATCCTTTAGTGTACCAGCCCCTCCAAAAGGGTTATTATTGCCATTGATATAAAAGATCGCTGCCTTTCCAAAATCAGGGTGTTCCTCTGCAAACTGATTTATAATATCTACAGCACAGCCCGGCGTCGGTTTGAGCACTCCATTTTCTTCTACCAAAGAAAATTCACTAGAAAGTCCATCATCGAAAGTAAGTACAATCGGTGTGTATCCAACTTCCACTTTAATATTATTATCAATCAAATCCCTCATAGGAATGGGTCTATACTGATGGTCATATAAATATTGTAAATCTTTTTTGAAATCTTCCCTCGTGCGTTGATATGGAGAGGGAGGATTTTCATCGACCAATCCATGATACATAATGATCATAATATGTCCTACTTCATAGGGCCTAGTCTTCTGATAATCAATCTCTAGGATACCTTGCGGCTCTTCCACTTCCACTAGATCTGCTTCTCTATCCGCTTCTATATCCTTTTGATCTGGGGTGTTTTGTACTGCTTCATGCAAAAGTTCAGGACTTTGATCTACCACCTCGTCCTTCTGTACACAACCCGTTAGCGCCGTTACGATCACTGTAGCTATGATTAAAAAATTGATTTTTATTATGATTTTTTTCATTTCATCCTCCTATGCACATTGTCTTTCCATTATATCGTATTTTTGCCAACTACAAAAGCTCGTTTTTTTATAGACTTAGGTATTCATACATTTTTTTAGTCTTCTTGATGCATACTATAGATAGAACCAACTATGAAGTATTCATAATTTTTTATTTGGTTCTGCCATAATTATTATTTTTGATAGGTGTATAAGATAAACATCAAGTGAATGTAGCACAAAACAATAAAAAGGTGGTGCTTTTCATGTTGATTGATAATGAGAATATCTTCCATAACAAAGTGGACTTTGAGTATGAAACGCGTACAACCACAAAGCAATTTGAATCTGGGGACCGCCCCTATGAGAGAGAATCTAGATCCCAGAAAGCCCAGTTAAAAAGCGGTCAGAGGCCTGAAAGAAGAAATGATATGCATACGCCTATGAAAGATAAACAACGGTAAACAACAATAAATTTTGAAGCAGCATTTGTTTAAAACATCTGCTGCTTTTAATTTTGGTGATTTTTATGCAAATTTTTCTCTTTTCTTTATCCGATATATAGTTTATACTTAATATTAAGGTTATATTATGCAAAAATTTTAGATACTATTTATATTATGAGGAGGTCAAATCATGGGGCTTTTTAAAAAAGGACAAGCTACTAAAACAGTACAAGAAAGTATAGACGAAAAAGTAGACCAATTGACACAAAATCTTAATTCGGTCTTAACCCCTCTTCAAAGTTCGGTGGATAATTTGAAAGATATTAGTGCTTCCACCACTACGTCTAGTCAGCATGTGATCAATATGTTAAAGCAGAAAACTAATGTTTCTTCTAAAAACAATACCATTACACAGGTTACTTCTACTTTTAAATCCTTCTCTGAAACGACTGCAGGCATTTCTGACAATATTACTGCTATGAATGATGTATCTAAAAAAGCTGTACAAACTGCAAAAGAAGGCCAAGTATATATTGAAGAATCTATCGAAAAAATAGATAAACTAAAAAATACCATCGAAAGAACAAATAATACAATTACATCTCTTAATAAAAGTTCTGGAGAGATCGGAAATATTTCTCAGATTATCACCAATATCTCCAACCAAACCAACCTCTTGGCTCTCAATGCTTCTATCGAAGCAGCTCGAGCTGGAGAACATGGAAAAGGCTTTGCGGTTGTAGCTGATGAAGTACGTAAATTGGCAGAGCAGTCCACAAAATCTGCAGAAGATATTACAAACCTCATCTCTGATCTTCAAAAACAAACTTCTGAAGTATCTGGCATCATGAGAAATAGTGCTGATGAAGTAACCCAAACAGTGAGTGCCGTCAACAAAGCAGGCGATGCTTTTGAAACCATTAGCCAGTTTGTAGCCACGATCGTAACTGAATCTGATGAAGTGAATAAATTTATTGATTCTATCATGTCTGGCATCAAAACGATGGCCGCTTCTGTAGAATCCGTATCTGCTTCTCTAGATAATAACAAAGACTTCTATGATGAATTAAAAGAAGTCAGTGAAAATCAATTACAGTCTTTAACTCAGCTTCGCCAAGTATCTGACAGTATCGTAGATAAAGTGAATAAAATTAAAGACATTACAAAACAGTAATATTTGCACTCTTTTATTCTAATTAATAATTCAAAAACAAAACACATCACGTATATACGGGATGTGTTTTGTTTTTGAATTATTAATTTCGACAATTGTTCTTATTGAATGTATTGGTAATATATGGTATATTATCAATGCACATAGATCTTCGACTGTCCTCTTCTTAGTCGGAGCTCTATTTAAGAGAAGCAACTGTACTGATTTTTCAGTATACAGTTGCTTCTATATAGTAGGAAGGAGTGTAGAAATGGTAAAATACGTAAAGATTAAATCGGATATACATACCCAAACATTCTTATACCAATTAGAAGGCAGCAAAAAAGGCAAATATAGTGTGTTTAGAAAAGCAGTATATCCAAATCAAGCAGATCTACACTTATACTTTGAGGACTTATTTATTGCCGAATCAAAGTATTATGCATTTATTGATGATCTCACCTCCTATTTAGCATGAAAATCATTATGAAATAACAAGTGGCTCCGCTTATTTTTCTACTTGTTGTATTCATATTTTGGCCTATTCAAAAATAGAATATAGCAAGCAGAGAAGTTAAAAAGGAGGATTTTCATGAATTCTACAAAAATTATTGTTATACAGCTGAAAGAACTACTGTATACGGTGGTTTTTGCTGTACTCGGTTTGATTTTAATCGGTGCTCTTATTTTTATGTTTCTTCCCAATAAAAAAGATAAGACAACACAAGTACAGTATCAACCAGGGATCTATAGTTCTTCCTTTATGCTCAAAGAGCAGCCCGTGAATCTAGAAGTGACCGTGAATGAAAATGAGATCACCTCCGTCCGACTCATGGATATGACTTCAGAATTAGAGCTTATGTATCCATTGGTACAGCCTACTATCGCTACTTTAGAAAGACAAATCGTAAAACATCAACGAGTAGATCTTACGTTGGATTCTGATTCTCCTGCTACGAGCCAAGTACTTTTACAAGCCGTTGAAAATGCACTTTCCAAAGCAAAGGTGCCTCAAAAACAAGTCATTCCACAAGAAAAAGTGATCCCCCCTGGGGAATCCATTGAGAAAAAAGAGGATGCTGTAAAACCAGAAACTACTTCCAAAACTGATCCTTTCAAAAAAGATACAGGAGTACAAGAACAAAAAATTCCTACTTCCGATGAATAAATGTGATAAAAAAAAATAAATGCGCCGTGCGCATTTATTTTTTTACTCCCACTTTGCCCAGTATTCTTCTTCTTGTTCTGCATCCACTGCTGCAAAATAAGCATCTGCGATTTGAAAAAGATCTGATTCATCTTCTAGTACATATATTCTTTTACCTTTTACTTCTTCGACATTTTTCTTTTTTGACTTTGGATTGTTGATCCAAGCCAAAAAGCGCTGTTCCCATTCGGTGGCTTTTGCCTCTCCTAATTCTTCGTATCCCCCGATTTCTGCTTTTACTTCTTCGATAAATTCTTCCATAGGCATTTTGAGCATATGCATTCCTCCAATAGCATTTTGTTGGCTATAGTATACCACTTATATATTGATTTATAAATAAAAATCGTAATTTCGCCAGTGGCGTCTTATTCCCAACGGAAATACCGCACCGAAATACCCATACAGAGTACCGCCAAAATGCACATGACGACTATGGGAATAAAAACATTCTCAATCGGCATACCCAGTGATGTTCCTTTGAGCAGCTTGATTCCCTGTGTAAGAGGCATGACATCCGCAAATTTTTGCAACGGCATTGGCATTATCTCATAGGGTAGGGTTGCTCCTGAAAAAATAAGCATAGGAAAATACAATATGACACACAGTATATTTGCCATTTTTATATTGGGTGCAACACCTGCAACCATCATTCCTATGCTGTAAATAGAGAGCATCACAAGAAGATATGCCCCTAAAAATCCAATGACAGATCCACTCATCCGATATCCGAAAAATACTGCAGATACGGCATAAACAAGGATCAGTGAAACTATGGATTGAATCATGTTTACGACTACCTGTGCCAGTAAAATCATCGTAGGACTCACGGGTGTAACCTTACATCTTTTTAGTATTTTCTTGTGACGATAATCTGCAACTACCAACGGCAGCCCCATGACTCCTGCCGCACAAATTCCGATTGATGCCACTGCGCCAAAGGATTGCTCAAAAAATGTATATCCTGCACCTTCAAAGGCTAGTTTATTCCCTAAAATAATACCTAGTATAATTGCAACCACCACCGGCATGGCAATGGCGAAAATCACCATATCCATCCCCCGAAGGGACAATTTAAGTTCTGTTTTGACCATTGTACTAAAGGCTCTCATGTGCCGTTCCCTCCTCTTCTGTATACCAAAGATATGCATCCTCCAACTTGTCGTACGGACTGTTTTTAATCGCTTGTTTGACCGTGCCATGAAATATAATTCTTCCTTTTTTCAAAATACTGATCTTATCACAAAGCACTTCCACCTCGTCCATATAGTGAGAGGTTAAAAAGATCGTAAGCCCTTTGTTTTTAAGATTCACTAAATGCTTCCATACATCTCTTCGTGCTTTGGCATCTAAGCCTGTGGTAATCTCATCTAGAAATACCAGTTCTGGATTTGGAATCAATGCCAAAACAATAAACAATCGTTGTTTTTGGCCTCCTGAAAGCTCACTAACCAAACTTTTGTGCTTTTCGGCAAGACCAAATTGACTAAGCAGTTGCTCATAGTCTGTTGGATTTCGGTAAAGAGCATGGGTAACCTCACAAAGCTCAGCTACTGTAATCCTGTCTTGATAATTTGACTCTTGAAACTGCACCCCTACTTTTTCAAATAATTCCTTGCGTCGCCTCTGTGGGTCAATCCCTAAAATGCGGACAGTTCCCTTATCGTATTTCTTCGTGCCCAATATGCACTCGATGGTTGTACTTTTTCCCGCACCATTTGCACCAAGTAGACCAAATACCTCTCCACGATTGACTGAAATGTGGATGTCGTCCACTGCATGTACACTGCCATATGATTTGTGCAGATTCTCCACTACTAATGCTGTAACCATTTGATTACCTCCTTCCTATTTCCTTACAAACAAACTATAACACCAAACAAAAGTCTGGTGTTATAGTGGAGGGTTCTATTTAAATAGTTTTTTCATTTTTTCTAGATGCGCAAGCATTTCATGCACATCTTTTTCAAGACTACCTAAAGAAGTGAGTAATCTATCGCATACTGAAACAATATCTTCCGTATCCTGTGGTGTATCTATTACTTCTCTTAGATCGATTTTGCGTGTAACTGCGAGCGCTTCAAGCAGACGTAAAATCGATAATAGTGAATAATTGGCACAGCGAAGAGAGCGGATGATCTTGAGCCTTTGGATATCCTTTTCATTATATATTCGATACCCATTTTTCTTTCTCTTGATCGTCAATAGCCCATTTAGTTCCCAGTTTCTGAGCGTATCCATCGTGATTTGCAGATACTTCGCTGCTTCTTTTCGTGTAAAGTGCAGCTTGAGCTCTTCCATATTTGAGTTAGACAATAACTGCTTTGTACTCTCAATCGCTTCTTCGGCATTGTTTTGTTCCATCTTGACTTGCACAAAATATGCCTTCGTTAATTCTATTGCCTTTTCATAACTACCAGAAGCAGATGCTTTGATGATGTCAATCGCCTTTTTTCTCAGACCATTCTGCGTGACCTCTGCTTTTAATGCAAGTCGTGCAAGTTTGAATTGCTCTACATGCACATCAGTAAAGACACGGTATCCATTTGTCTTTCTTTCTGGTTTTGCGATGAGACCTAGTTCTTCATAAAGCCTGACTGTGTTTGGGTGTATACCAATTATTTGAGCCATTTCAGTGGTTTTATATGTATTCATAGTTATCTCTCAAATCAATCATCCAATTTTTATGTGTCATATGCACTAATTATCCTTACTGCCTAAGAAAAATCCATTTTAGAGATTTTGTATTTAATGAACATATTCTTTTTGAAGCTTCTCGACTTGTTCTATTTCTAATCCTGTTATCTCGATAATCACACCTGTGGCAATTCTTTTGTCCATGCTGCTTTCGCTATTTCTATTGCTTTTTTCTTAACCTACAATGAAAACCGGCAAATATAATCCAGTATCGTTACTATCAACTTCCTTAACGGTTGTGCCAGATGAATATATCACGAAGAATATTTTATCGTTAATTCTGTCAAACAAAATATCATAAGGACCTATAGTGAATTTATAGAATCTTGATACCTCACCGATATACATCATTCTATCTATTTCCTTTTTTATGCCTTTAAATTCATCGTCAAATCGATTAGGATTTTCGTTTAAATTCACAAGATTTTCCCTTATGCTTTTTGAAAAGTTTTCAAGACCTTCAAGACATATACCCTGTGTTTTTTTCAAGGCTTCTTCTTTTGTTATCAAATCGCTAAAATCATATTTTTCATCGATTATTATATTTGCAAAATCTCTAATTATACTGTCGGCAGGAGATACTGGCATCTGTGTATCATAATAATATGTATATTGAGGAGATAGCCCTGGGGAATAATGAACCGTAGCATCTAAGTTTTCTGCAACAAACCTTAATGGCACATACGTTAAGTCTTTATATAGTATCGCTGGATACGCTAAATCAATTTCTATTCCGTTGACAAAAGCGACACTACTACCAATCGCTAGAACAATCTCTTTTTGAGATTTTATAATTGTAACTACCCTATTACTCCCGTTCCAATCCACAGAAGCACCTAATTCCTGCGCAATTAACCTTACAGGTACTAATGTGCTGTCATTTCTAATAATTATTTCATAATCAGTTATTAGGGTTCCGTTCAAAAATAAGAGCGTAGCATATTCGTTCAAATCAACTTCATTGCCATTTGATAAAATAATTCTATCAGATAAGTACATTGCTGCTGGATTTCCTTTTTCTATATCCGAAGCATTTACAAGACTGATATTTGTACAAAGAATTAACATTGTCATAATTAAACACCAAACAGTTTTTTTCATAAATACTACCTCCAATTATTTAAGATTGCTCCATTTAAAGCTCATTTTTCTGCTATAAATAAAAGATGATTGCTTACACCTAAAAAAATATAAGCTGTATTCTCCAGTCCCAGCTCCTAAATCAAGTATTTTCATATCTGATTCAAGATGTTACCACGCATTATTTTAATAGATAATTATTCTTTAACACCTCATACAATTCTTCATTACTCCTAGTATCAGAGTTACTATCAAGACATTCAATTATTATTCCTTTATTTGAATTTGAAATCATCGGTCCCATTGGCATGAACGAAATATAAGCTTGAGGTTTCATATGTCCTCTATATAGTTCTTTACCATCAAGATAAACTGCAAATTGGTCTGGATAGTAAACTCCCAAAATTTTAGATCCACCAACTATAAAATCATCTTCAGTTTCATCAATTTCACATGATGATAGAAACTCATCCTTAAAAACAATTGTATGTGTATCCCCACTCATAACTTAAAATATCTTCCTGTGTAAAAATTGGTCTTTCATCAACAAGCAAATCATTAGTACTCTCAGCATATCTAAGAATATATACCTCTAGCCTATGAGCTTCATTATCATCATTACGACACCCTACTAATCCCAATACTAATAGTGAAATTATTGCTATTATCTTTATAGTAGCTTTCATAATACCTCCCGAATAAACAGTATTCTATGTTGCCTAACGTCTCTGGTTGCCGACGCCTGCGAAGTATGCGCAGGTATGCGCAGCGAACGGAAACCTTTTGTTAAGTGCTATAGCAACAAGAGCCTAATTTTTTATACATAATGATATGAGGACCGATAGGTGGATAATCAAACACTTCACCATGTGCTTTAAAACCTAATCTACTATAATATCCTTGCACCGTTGTTCTTCCTTTGCACCATAAAATGTTAAAGCCCTGTTCTTTTATAAAATCTTCAGCATAGTTAACCAACGATCTTCCTGCTCCTAACTTTCGGAAATCTTTAAGTGTTGCCATCGCTCTTAATCGATATTGTTTTTTAATAGGGAAATCCAAATGCTTTTCCACACAAAAAGAGGCGACACTTACCAACTCGCCTTGATAGAATGCTCCAACATGAAATGCATTATCTTGATGGTCTGTATCATATTTACAGTCCTCGACTGTCTGGTGCGGACGTAGAACAATATGTCTAACACTATAAGTCATCTCTGGTTCAATTTTTCTAATCTCAAGCATGTTTTCTCCCCGATTCTTTAAGGTGGTCATTTATTTCTAGTCTTGTTTTTGCTTTCTTTTGTGCTATCTATTTCACCATCTTTGTTCTCTTCGATATATTTTCCAGTCACAATTTTCTCATCTTTAGGTTTTACTGCACCTTTTGGGATTACCCATACTAAGGCATATTTCGCTGCGCCCTCAATTCTTCCTTGAACGCACAATAGCTAGTATGTTCAACATGCCGTAAAGGCGTACTCAGAATAGGCATTATTCCACTCCTCAATACTAACAACATGAAATTCGTCAATTAAACTCTTTAATAGACCTAAATCACTTTTAAATCCAAAGGGTAATTTCTTCTTTATTTTTCCTGCAATTCTTGCTCGTAGTACTGAATCAAGGTTTTTTGCCTCTATGACGTAATAATACTTTTTAATATCTGCTTTAAGCTCACTGTTGGCAACATAAATCAGACTATCATAGTACT
>CALKRZ010000160.1 GCA_937989765.1 uncultured Clostridia bacterium
ATGTAGAAGCCTCAGCAGTACAATATACAGATCTCAATAATCCAAAATCCAGTGAGAACTCTTTTACCATCAAGCAAAGAGTCATAAAAGCTCATACTATTCAACAAAATCGTTATAAGGAAGAACCCATATATTTTAATTCTCAACTTTCAGCAGGACAAATGGAGAAATACTGTTCTTTAGGCGATAAAGAAAAAAATATACTTAAACAAGCTTTTTACAAGTTAGACCTCAGTGCCCGAGCATATCATAGAATCTTAAAGGTTGCTAGAACCATTGCTGATTTAGAAGAAGCTGAAAAAATCCAACTTCCCCATATTGCAGAAGCAATTCAATATAGAACCTTAGATCGAAAATACTGGAATTAAGTGTTTTTCTCAAAACTACAAAAGAGCCAATAAGGTTGGCTCTTTTGTAGTACTATATATGTTTAGCTCTCTGCTGTTCTTCTGCTTTTTTAGCATCATTCCACCTAGATAAATCCCCTACTAAATAACCAGTGATCCTCCTAATTCTCTCAAAGTATATCCCATCTGAACCATCTGTTCGTTCACATTTAGGGCATACTTCTTCAATAATTCCATTGTAGCCACATACTGGATCTCGATCTATTGGATGATTAATGGAACCGTATCCCATTCCAGACTGAGCCATTGTTTGAACAATAGCCTCAAATGCCTCCACATTTCTGCTAGGATCTCCATCTAATTCAATATAAGAGATATGTCCACCATTGCAAAATATGTGATAAGGAGCCTCAATATTGATTTTATCAAAAGCAGTGATCTTATGATATACAGGAATATGAAAAGAATTGGTGTAAAATTCTCGATCCGTGACTCCTTCTATAACACCATATTTTTTACGGTCGATCGCCGTAAATCTTCCTGACAATCCTTCCGCTGGAGAGGCAATAAGCGAAAAATTCATAGTATGTTTTTCACTCGCTTCATCCATTCTTCTACGCATATGCTGAATAATCTCAAGACCTAACTTCTGTGCTTCTTGGGATTCTCCATGATGTTTTCCTACTAATGCTTTCAGAGTTTCAGCCAATCCTATAAAGCCCATAGTTAAAGTGCCATGTTTAATCACTTCTCTCACTTCATCATTCCAACCTAATTTGCTAGATCCAATCCATACCCCTTGTCCCATTAAAAAAGGAAAGTTTTTCACTTTCTTTTTGGCTTGGATCTCAAAACGCTGCAAGAGCTGATCGATTACTAAGTCTATCGTTTCATCTAACGCTATGTAAAAATCTTTGCTATTCCCTTTACTTTTGATAGCCAGCCTAGGTAGGTTAATAGAAGTAAAGCTTAGATTTCCTCGCCCATATGTGATTTCATTAGTGGGGTCATATTGGTTACTTATGACCCTCGTTCTGCAGCCCATATAAGCGACTTCTCCTTCGATTCCCTTATCCTTTTCATATACTGCATTAAAGGGAGCATCTAAAAAACTAAAATTTGGAAATAACCTCTTCGCACTGACTCTACAAGCCAATTGAAACAAATCAAAATTAGGATCTCCTTGTTCAAGTGTAATTCCCTTCTTCACTTTAAATATAGAAATTGGAAATATAGGTGTTTCTCCATTTCCAAGCCCCCGCTCAGTTGCTAATAGGAAATTTTCGATGATCATTCTTCCTTCTGGTGAAGTATCATTTCCAAAATTAATACTGCTGAAAGGTACTTGAGCTCCTGCCCTTGAATGCATGGTATTTAGGTTGTGAATGAATGCTTCCATGGCTTGGAATGTTTTCTGGTTGGTTTCTTGCCAAGCATGGAAAGCTGCAAACTTCTGGACAGCATACACTTTTTCTCCCATTTCAACACCTAGTTTTTTGATCAAAAGAGTATTTTCTTCCTTTACATATAATTCTGGCATTTGCAGTTTCGGACTACATCCCGCATTATGTGTTGCTTCATCGATCACTTCCTGAACCAAAGTAAGCGCATCTTCATAAGGAAGTACACATAAAAACTCTACTGCTTTTACCAGATTAGATGTATATAGTTTACGATAGGTTTTGACTACTCCTGGAGCCAAGCCATAGTCAAAATTAGGTATAGATTGCCCTCCATGCATATCATTTTGATTGCTTTGGATGGCAATGGCTGCTAGAGAGGCATAGCTTATAATATCTTGAGGTTCTCTCAAGTGACCGTGTCCTGTAGAAAAACCATTTTTGAATAACTGCAGAATATCAATTTGACAACAAGTCATGGTAAGCGTCAAAAAATCTAAGTCATGGATATGAATCCTTCCATCTAAATGCGCCTTAGAGTGCTTTGGATCCAGTACATGATGATGATAAAATTCCTTTGCTCCTTCAGAGCCATACTTAAGCATAGCTCCCATAGCTGTATCCCCATTCACATTCGCATTTTCCCGCATGAGGTCATTCTCTTCCGCTTCTTGTGTAGTAATACCTTCGTATGTCCTCATAAGCCTTGTATTGCTTTCTCTGACCTTGGTACGTCCAGCTCGATAGAGAATATATTCCTTTGCTGTTTTTGCATGACCCGTTTCAATCAATACTTTTTCCACAGTATCCTGTACTGTTTCCACATCTGGACAATCTTCAATATGTAAATTTTTGAGAATATATCCTATTACCTGATCAGATAACTGCTCTGCTGTTTCATAATCATGTCCTCCCACAGCCCGGGCCGCTTTAAAAATAGCTTGGGTAATTTTTTCTCTATTAAAACTTGCCATTCTGCCATCTCTTTTTCGAATACTGGTAATCATGAATGTTCCTCCAGATTTTTTTCTTGTAGTATTTTTGCAAGCTCCGTCATAAATGTATTGATATCTTTAAATTGGCGATAGACCGACGCAAATCGGACATAAGCCACTTCGTCAATCCCTTTTAAACGATCCATTATCATTTCTCCAATACTGCTACTTTTAATCTGTTTTTCAAAAGAATTATGAATTACATTTTCTATTTCATCTACTACTTGCTCCATTTGTTGCATAGATACAGCGCGTTTATTGCAAGAACGGACAATCCCATTTAAAAGTTTTTGGCGATCAAAAGGTGCTATGGTTTTATCTTTTTTGAGCACCATGATAGGAATTGTTTCTATATTTTCATAGGTTGTAAATCTCTTCTCACATTTCTCACATTGCCGTCTTCTTCGAATGGCATTATTTTCTTCTGAAGGTCTTGAATCTACAACCTTAGTATCTTCATAATTACAAAAAGGGCAGCGCACTTATTCACCTCTTCCTATTTTTCATAACAAAAAAACAATATCTTGTGTACGTCATAGTATAAATCACAAAATATTGTTGGTCAAATCTTATATGTACTAAATAATACGGATTATCTTTCTTTTACTGCTCCTCACTTCCATTTGAATATTTTCATACGGGTTCTATACTTTATTTTTCTGAGATCCTATTTTTTCCTATCACATGTTTTTTTGTAAATGATGCCCTTATCCTACTATTAGTATTCCGATTGTACTAATACTTTAGTAGGGTCTATCTCTACTAGCACAATATCTTCTCCGATCTTTCTGATACTAGACCAAGGAATTTGATATTCCATGTCCTGACCGAACATTCCTAAAATCTTACCTGGTCCTGGCACAATAATCCGGACAATCCGTCCTTCCTTCAAATCAATCTCAATATCACAGATATATCCTAATCTACTCCCATCTATTGCATTAATGATTTCTTTTTGTTTCATATCATAAATACGCACCATACAAACACCCCCTTGATATCATCATATGCACAGACAGCTTCTATAATGAATCTATCAAAAAAACAACGCTATTACGCATTGTTTTTTTGCTAACTACATATATTTTTTCATATGCTTTAAAGCACTTTTTTCTAGACGTGATACTTGGGCTTGTGATATGCCAATTTCATCTGCTACTTCCATTTGCGTTTTTCCTTCGAAAAATCGCAGGGATAAAATATGTTTTTCTCGATCATTTAATCGCTTCATGGCTTCATTTAAAGCAATGGATTCTAACCATAATTCATCTTGGTTTTTTTCATCACTCACTTGATCCATCACATACAAGGCATCTCCGCCATCATGATAAACTGGCTCAAATAGAGAGATAGGATCCTGAATGGCATCTAGCGCAAATACAACATCCTCTTTCGGAATACCCAGCTCCCTGGCTATTTCAATAATAGTAGGCTCTTTTGAATTTTGATTGGTGAGCTTTTCTTTCACTTGTAATGCTTTATAGGCCGTATCTCGTAGAGAACGACTTACACGAATAGAATTATTATCCCTTAAATAGCGTCTGATCTCTCCAATAATCATGGGAACCGCATAGGTAGAAAATTTTACATTTTGTGTTACATCAAAGTTATCTATTGCCTTGATGAGACCAATACACCCTACTTGAAACAAATCATCTACATGCTCTCCTCTATTATTAAAGCGTTGAATGACACTAAGTACCAAACGTAAATTTCCCCGTATATATTGTTCTCTTGCTTTTCGATCACCCAGTTGTATTTTTGCAAATAATACTTTCTTTTCTTCATTGGTTAATATAGGAAGCTTAGCGGTATTCACACCACATATTTCAACCTTGTTTATGATCATGCAATTCCCTCCAGTAGAATACTTGTTACTACAATGATTACCAGAGAGCACAATTTTATACACAAGTGTCAAACCATTCTATTTATTTCCTTTTTTAACCTGCTAATAATTTTTTTTTCTAAGCGTGAAATATATGACTGAGAAATGCCTAATAAATCTGCCACTTCTTTTTGGGTCTTTTCAATTCCCTCATCCGTTAATCCAAAGCGAAGTTCGACAATCTTTTTTTCTCTTTTGGTCAGTTTATTCATCGCCTTGATCAACAATTGCTTATCTACTTCATCTTCTATATCTCTATAAATAATATCTATCTCTGTTCCAAGGATATCTGATAGCAGTAGCTCATTCCCATCCCAATCCACATTGAGAGGTTCATCAATGGATACCTCTGTCTTGGTTTTACTATTTCTCCTTAAGTACATGAGAATTTCATTTTCGATGCATCTTGATGCATAAGTAGCTAGCTTTATTTTTTTATCCGTTTTAAATGTATTAATCGCTTTAATCAGTCCAATGGTACCAATAGATATTAAATCTTCCACCCCAATACCTGTATTTTCAAACTTTCTGGCAATATATACAACTAATCTAAGATTTCTTTCAATCAAAATTGATTTTACTTGTAAATCATCTGAACCTCCCAACTGGTCCAATAGAATACCTTCCTCTTCATTATTCAGAGGAGGAGGTAGTACTTCACTGCCTCCGATATAATAGAGTGTATCCTCTTCATGGAAATTTATATTTTTCAAGAACTGTATCCAAATCATTTTTACTTTAAACCATAGTAATTTTATATCTTTCATAGTAATTCCCCCTTCTATAAATATATTATGCAAAATGCTGTAATGCATCCGGATGGAGCAGTGCTTGATATGTATTATCTTTAGACAACTGATAGTTATAGATTCCTACTATAACATCCTTTAGAATCCTGTGTTCGGCAGTTGCATCCATAATTTCCACATAGTCTGGCTTAAATCCGATCAATAAACCATTCGGTGTTCCTAAACTGGTAAAAGGAATCATCCTCATTCGATTAGCAATCGAACTACAACTAATTAACTCCATCACTGTGTTTAAATCATTCTCTTTATGCTCATAATATAGTAACCGTATGGAATCTGGCAAAAATGATTTCAATATAGAAAACTCTACCACTATAACTGGTGCTTTGGTAATAGGATCATAGAGACTATTTCCTGTATCCACTAGCGCATTAGTTTCAATATCTTCATTATTTAGATGTATTTTTATAGAATAAAATGTCTGTTGTTTTACTACCTTTCTTCGAATCCAGCCCCATCCTAATTTGATAATAATATAGGAGACTGAAGTGGATGCAATCAATACCTTTAAAGGGAAATTTTGTATATTATAACTAATCATATTACCAATCACATGCGAAATATTGGTATAGTAAAATAATGCGATCCCTGCACCTCCTACTGCAAAGGCAGTTACATGAAGAAGTATCATCAGTTTAATAAATTCTTTTAGACTGTTGGGTCTATAGGTAACTGCTACAGGAATCATAGGAAGTGCCACTACTCCCAAAATATTATAAACCTTGTGTAAACCTGGTATAAAAATAATCATACAGTATAATAAAGCACCTAATAATGCCCCTATTACAATTCTTAATTGGGGTACTTTTTGTTTTATTAATTTACTTACTGTCCATAATATAAAATAATCCATGACGAAATTAAGTAAAAAAACCATATCTGCATATACTTCAACCTGCACAAAACTCCCCCCATGTCAGATATAACAAATATCCTGCTTAGGAATGTTCAAAAACTAAGTTCCCATCAAACTTACTATTTTATTCATGGAGCAAGTTCTTCTTTTGTATTCCTTATTTCATCCATATTTTGTTATTTTACTTTATATTCCTATTATAAACACTTTCCTATTTGTATTTTGTCAAAATGGCTGAGATACAAAAAAAAAGATATGACATAAAGTCACATCTTACTTTTTAAATATTTTCTATTATCTTCTTCTTTGTAAAAATATTGGAATATCAATGACAGGGTCTTCAAATTGACTTTTCTTATTCTCCATTACTTCAATCTTTTCTTTTGGGTTGTTTTCAGCATGAAATTCTTTCACTTCATGCTGTCTTAGTGTGGGTTTTACAGCACCTTCAAAGCCAGTAGCAATGACAGTAACAATCACTTCATCTCCTAACTCTTCATTAATAGCTGTTCCAAAAATAATTTCTGCCTCAGGATCTACAGC
>CALKRZ010000161.1 GCA_937989765.1 uncultured Clostridia bacterium
CTCCGGCTATGGCTAATCCATATCCTTCTACATACAGTCTAGTTCCTAGCGGAATCACTTTAGGATCTACCGCTATGACGCCATATCTGGCTTTCATCCCAGAAGCAGTAATACCAAACCAAGGGTCCCCTGGTCTTTTCCCTGTATCCTTGAAGCTAGCGGTATAGGCTGTTGCCGTCATAGTCATCATCTTTGTATATCTATGGGATGTATCCCTAGATGTCATGACCATTCTAGCCGTTCCTTCTTCTATGATATGCGTTACAGGTTTTTTTATGATCTCTTCTTTTACCAGTTGTCTACTCGTTTCTTTTCCACCTATGTAGATCACCTTGAAGGTATTTTCTTTTGTACCTACAGTACCTTCCTGCACTACATTGGTTTTTCCTTTTTCTAATTCTGTAGAAATCCTCATTTCCGTTTCAAAAGGAACTTCTTGTTCTTCTGGTATGATTTCTTCTCGATATGTTTGTATTTCAATCTTCATCGCTGGTACTACTTGATCCTGTAGTGATCCTGTTATAATGCCCTTTTGTGTCACAGAAATCTCTGGTACTACCTCATCTTGCAACTCTATCGTTACAATATCTTTTTCGTTTACCGAAATCTGTTCCTCTACCAGTAGATCTTTTACTGTTTCTTCACAAGTTTTCACTTCTTTTACTTTTCCATCAACTACGATGGTAACTGGGACAGCTCTTTTTATCGTAATGGTCATATGATCCTTAATTTCTAGGATCTTCGGTTGGTCTATCCTATCTACAAACTCCACTACGATTTCATTTTCAGCTAAAAATTCTTCTACGGTTAGTTTTGTGGTTTTATATACTGAAGAAACATTGTTGTCTATTACGGTTACTTCCTTTACTAAAAGCTGATATGCTCCCGCTGTCCCAGTACACAATGCAAGAATAATCGTAACCATTGCAATTACGCTTATACGTCTTGTCATACATGATCCTCCTTTGGGTTTGGTAATTTTTAACACTTCTGTATTATAACTGTAAAAATTTGTTTTGTCAAACCTTACAATTATTTCCCGTGTATTTTTTTTCCAAATCCTCATATTTTTTAGTGTTAGCGGTTTTTTTCTCAGTATTATTTTAGGGAAATATTTTCAACAATGTTCTGTTGTTAACAATTTGTAACAAAAAAATAAGGATATATCTAGTTTATTTAAACTTAATATATCCTAAATTTAAAATTTCATTGACGTTAGTGTAACATATTCGTAATAACTTCGCAACACTTTTTTTATAATCGAAACATTTTCTTAGCATTTTCCCTAGTAATACAGGCTACTTCTTCTTTAGATATACCTTTAATCTGCCCTATTTTTTCAGAAATATGAATGAGATTTTTAGAGTCATTGCGTTTTCCTCTATTGGGTGCGGGGGATAAATATGGACAGTCTGTTTCTAGCAAAATAGATTCAAGTGGAATGGCTTCTACTACTTCTACTGTCTTTCTGGCATTTGCAAAGGTCACAACCCCTCCAATCCCAATGTAAAAACCCATATCTACATACTGTTTTGCCATTTGAGCACTGCCAGAATAACAGTGGATGACTCCACTCTCTTTTTGTATGCCACTTTTTACAATCAGGTCTAAAGTTTCTGCGGCTGCATCTCGGCTGTGTATAATGACAGGAAGCTGGACTTCCTTCGCTAGTTCCATCTGACGCATAAACCAGTACTGTTGTTTTTCTCTGGGTGCATGGTCATAATAGTAATCTAAGCCAATCTCTCCTATTGCCACCACCTTAGGATGGATTACAAGCTTTTTAAGACGTTCTATGTCCTCTTCTTCCATATGCGTTACTTCGTGGGGATGAATCCCTACAGCGGCATATATAAAGTCATAGCGTTCTGCCAAATAAATTCCTGCACAGGACGAATTCATATCTGCTCCGACATTAACTACATAAGAGACCTGCGCTTCCTGTAGGGATAAAAGAAGCGCGTCTCGATCTTGTTCAAATGCTTCATCCGCATAATGGGCGTGAGATTCAAAGTACATACTATCTCACCACCGCGCCACTTTCGATATCATGATCCACAGCAGCCAGTACCAGATTCCCTGCCTCATCGGAAGCAGCCAACACCATTCCCTCAGATAGCACGCCTCGGAGCTTGACTGGCTTTAGATTGGTGACTACGATTACTTTTTTGCCTATCATCTGTTCTGGCGTATAGTGCTTGGCAATACCTGAAACGATCTGCCGTATTTCTTCTCCTATTTTTATTTGAGATTTTAGCAGTTTGTCAGAGCCTTCTACTTTTTCACATTGTAGTACTTCGCCTACACGCAGCTGAGTTTTTGCAAAATCATCTATCGAAATATACGGCTCTACTTTTTCTTCTTTGGATACTTCCTGAACTTGCTTTGCTTTTTCTTGGTGTGCTACTGACTTTTCTTGTGTTTTCTTTTGTGCCTCTTCCAGTGCTTCTAATTCTTTCTTTATATCTATCCTTGGGAAAATAATCTCTCCTTTTTTGATAGTGAGGTCTTGAGGAAGCCTGCCCCAGCTTTTTGCACTTTCCCATGTGGTGATGGATTCATCCTTCACGCACAACTGCTCCCAGATCGCTTTAGGAGTATTCGGCATAAAAGGTTGAATCAGAATAGATATGATTCGAATGGATTCTGCCAAATGATACATCACATTGGAAAGCTTAGGTAAGTTCTCTTCATCCTTTACTAATACCCATGGTTGCGTTTCATCTACATATTTATTCGTTCTCCGTACTAGATTCCATATTTCTGTCAAAGCATCACTAAATAATAATTTTTCTGTATACTGCTCCACTTTTTCTACACAAACTGCCGCCATTTTTCTGATCTCAGCGTCAAATTCTGTATCTTGTCGACTAGATAAAAGATTCCCTGCAAAGTATTTATCGATCATGCCGATAGTTCTAGACACTAGATTACCCAAGTCATTCGCCAAATCCGCATTGATTCTCTGGATCAGGGCTTCATTGGTAAAGTTACCATCCTGTCCAAATGCCACTTCTCGAAGAAGAAAATACCGAATAGCATCTACGCCGTATTTTTCTACTAATATTTTTGGGTCTACTACATTTCCTTTGGATTTGGACATTTTGCCCCCATCGATGATCAGCCAACCATGTCCAAAAATCTGCTTGGGCAGGGGTACATCTAAAGCCATCAGCATCGCAGGCCATATGATCGTATGGAACCGTACGATTTCTTTTCCTACCAGATGTACATCTGCTGGCCAATACTTTGTATAGTCTTCATCCTGCTCAGATAAATATCCTAGCGCCGTGATATAGTTCGATAAAGCATCGATCCAAACATACACGACATGTCCTTCATCAAAACTTACAGGCACGCCCCATGTAAAGGAGGTACGAGATACACATAAATCCTCTAGACCTGGTTTTAGAAAGTTATTGACCATCTCATTTTGTCTGGTTTGAGGTTTGATAAAATCAGGATTTTGTTCTATATGCGCAATGAGCTTGTCTTGATATTTGGAAAGACGGAAGAAATAGCTTTCTTCTTTGACTTTTTCTACTTCTCTCGCACAATCAGGGCACTTCCCATCTGTGAGCTGCCGTTCTGTATAAAAGGTTTCACAAGGGGTACAATACCATCCTTCATAAGAACTTTTATAAATATCCCCTTGATCATACAGTTTCTTAAAGATTTTTTGGACTGTTTCCTTATGATGGTCATCGGTGGTTCGGATAAAAGTATCATAGGAAATATCCATCGTTGTCCACAGTTCCTTGATCCATGCTACGATTTCATCCACATATTGCTTTGGTGTGACCCCACTGGCTTTGGCAACCCGTTCGATCTTTTGTCCATGTTCATCTGTTCCTGTTACAAATTTTACATCATACCCTCTCAGCCTCTTGTATCGAGCCATGGCATCCGCCGCTACGGTTGTATAAGAGTGCCCGATATGTAGCTTATCACTAGGATAGTAAATCGGGGTGGTAATATAATAGGTTTTGTCTGACATTTTTCTACCTCCATTTATGTATTAGTATAGTTTATATATTCTACAAGATTACTGTGAAATATTATATATGTTTTATCTATAAAATGCAAAATCTTTCACTGTTTACATCAAAGGCATCACGCATAGATGCTTAGGCATC
>CALKRZ010000162.1 GCA_937989765.1 uncultured Clostridia bacterium
TGCAGGCAATGGACTGCATATCTTTTTTAGTACTAGTGAACAAAAGTAGAAATGTAAAATATATCCAAAAATTTACGTAAAGTTTATTTAAAATTTATGAAAAAATTAAACTCTTTTGTGTTTAAAAATATGTAATATTATGCTATTATAAAGGTGTAGGCATTTTACATATTTTCTTTTAGATGACTTATCAGCACTTTTAAGCAGAAGGGGGACTAGTATGCGTAAAAAAGAAATGATTGCTATGCTTTTGGCAGGAGGACAAGGAAGTCGTTTGGGAATTCTAACCAAAAATATGGCAAAACCAGCTGTAACTTTTGGGGGGAAGTACAGGATCATTGACTTTCCACTGAGCAATTGTATTAATTCTGGGATTGATACAGTAGGCGTGTTAACCCAATACCAGCCTTTACGTCTTAATCAACACATCGGCATCGGGATTCCTTGGGATTTAGATCGAAAAACCGGTGGAGTCACTGTACTATCCCCTCATATCAAGGGAGAACAAGGGGCTTGGTATTCGGGTACATCGAACGCCATTTATCAAAATATGGACTTTGTAGACGCGTATAATCCAGAATATGTACTGATCTTATCAGGTGATCATATCTACAAGATGGATTATGCCAAGATGTTAGAGTATCACAAAAAGAATCAATGTGATGCGACGATCGCAGTACTAGAGATTCCCATCGAAGAAGCAAATCAGTTTGGTATTATGAATACGAATCAAGAAGATCGTATTATAGAGTTTGAAGAAAAGCCACCCAATCCCAAGAGCAATCTAGCTTCTATGGGTATTTACATATTTACATGGTCAGTTTTGAAACAAGCCCTGATCGAAGATAATCGCCATAATGACAGTAGCGATTTCGGTAAACACATTATTCCAAGTATGCTTGAGGATGAAAAACGACTTTTTGCTTATCGATTTAGAGATTACTGGAAAGATGTAGGAACGATCGAATCCTACTGGAAGGCGAATATGGAATTAACAAAAACCCTTCCTGAGTTTAATTTATATGAAGACTTTTGGAAGATTTATACGAATTCTGATCATCAACCTCCTCAATATATAGCAGAAGAAGCGGATGTACAGACAACTACTTTATCAGAAGGCTGTGAAGTATACGGCACTGTATATAATTCTGTATTAGGCCCAGGTGTGCTTATTGAGCAAGGCGCATTTGTACGAGATTCTATCATCATGGCCAATACCATCGTCAAACAAGGAGCTAGAGTAGAACGATGCATCGTAGATGAAGAATGTGTCATCGGGCGAGAAGTAGTGATGGGAGAAGGAGAAAACATCCCAAATCAGGCAAGGTCTAAGGTATATGACTGTGGCATTACTGTTCTAGGAGATAATACGACTATACCTGATCAAGTGTGGATTGGTAAAAACTGTGTATTAAATGGAGAAACGAAATACGAAGATTATCCTGAAGGACGACTGGAAAGCGGACAATCAATTATTCTGGAAGGAGTGAAAAAATGAGAGCATTAGGAATTATATTAGCAGGCGGTAAAAGTGAAAGATTGAAAGATTTGACAGATCATCGTGCCATAGCGGCTATGCCGGTTGGAAGCTGTTACCGTGCCATTGATTTTTCTTTAAGCAATATGGCCAATTCTGGAGTTTCTAAAGTAGCTGTGATCACTCAATACAATTCTCGATCCTTATTAGATCACTTATCTTCTGCCAAATGGTGGGATTTCGGAAGAAAACAAGGTGGGTTATTTATATTTACTCCGTTTCTAAGCAACGACAATGCATTTTGGTACAGAGGAACGGCAGATTCCATCTACCAAAATCTTACATTTCTAAAGAGAAGCAATGAACCTTATGTAATCATTACATCTGGAGATCATGTATACAAGATGGATTATAACAAAATTCTAGAATATCATAAGCAAAAAGAAGCGGATATTACCATCGTATGTAAAAATATGCGCGATGGGGATGTAAGCAATTATGGAGTCGTAGAGTTGGATGAAGAAGGGCGCATGAAGGAATTTGAAGAAAAACCCCTAGATCCTCAAAGTAGCACTATATCTGTAGGAATTTATGTGATTCAAAGAACACTCCTGATTAAACTGCTGGAGGAAATTATGCCTGAAGGTCGGTATGATATCGTGAAAGATATTATTATCAGATACAGACGGAAGTTGAAAACCTACGCATATATGTTTGATGGGTACTGGAGTAACATTAATAATGTACAGTCGTATTATCAGACGAATATGGACTTTTTGGATCGAGAAGTGAGAGGTTTATTATTAAAACAAGCACCATACATTGCTACGAAAGCCAAGGATGAGCCTCCAGCTAAATACAATGTGGGTGCTTGTGCAAAAGGCAGTTTAATAGGAAGCGGCTGCATCTTAAACGGCTGTATTGAACACTCTGTATTATTCCGCAAGGTATTCACAGGGGAAAACTCCCATATTCGTGGATCTATTATTATGGAAGGCTCCTATGTAGGCAATAACTGTGTCATTGAAAATGCTATATTGGATAAAGAAGTGGTAGTTTCTGATGGAAAGCAGATTATCGGCACCAAAGAGAATCCTATTATACTCAAAAAAGGTACAGTTGTATAAGGATAGCTTATCAAAATAAATATATTGATATTTGGATAAATATGTTATATAATAAAATGGAATAAGCCAATAATTTATAAAATATAGAAATTTTATGAATTAGGCACAATAAGAGAGGGA
>CALKRZ010000163.1 GCA_937989765.1 uncultured Clostridia bacterium
ATATTCTCGCTGAGTGCCATTGTGAATATCCTGCAGCTTTAGCAAGTTCACTGAGTGTAATTGGAGAGTTTATATGTTCATCTATACAGTCCTGCATACGCTGAACAGCATTTATTACTTCCCATCGTTCCATGTTTTCACCTCCTAGTAAAGGGTAACATTTTACTTCTTGTTTTTCTTGACTTTACTTGCTAATACTTTCCAAACTACATATTCATAAAAATCAAATATCCTGTATACACAGCATATAATGAAAAAAGGACAAAGCCTTCAAACTTTATTAACTTTCTTCCAGTCACACTAAAGACCAAAAGAGCGATTGTAAGTATGATATTGAGTATCAAGTCGAAGAATAGATTTGGATCAACAGGGATAGGATGTAATACAGAAGAAGCACCTATAACAAATAAAGCATTGAAAATATTACTTCCTACTATATTTCCAACTACAATATCTGATTCTTTTTTCCTTGCTGCGATGATACATGTTACGAGTTCTGGCAAGGATGTTCCTACCGCTACGATCGTCAATCCTATTAACGTTTGGCTCATCCCGAGTGAAGTTGCAATACTGCTTGCAGATGAAACAACTAACCTACCTCCCACAATAACGCCTATAAGTCCAGCCACAGTAAAAAAACTAGACGATTTTATATTGAGGTTTTTATGTGGCAGAGATTCTTCAGCTTTTAGTGTTTCTCGGCTCATGCTTACTGATTCCAAAATATAGTATATGAAAATTATAAAGAGAATCAAAAAAGCGATCCCTTCATTTCTGCTGATTATCCATACTTTACTGCTTCCAAGAACTGAGTCCCAAGCAAATACAAAGAGCAGTACTGCTCCAACTAGGGTAAGCGGTATTTCTTTTTTTATGGTAGAAATATCCACTTTCAATGGATAGATCATCGCTGCTAGTCCGAGGATAAATCCAATATTAAAGATATTGCTACCTAACACATTCCCTATCGCTATACCATTATTTCCATTTATAGCCGCTGAAATACTTACTGCTGCCTCTGGAGCAGAAGTTCCAAACGCAACGATTGTTAAACCAATTATTAAGGATGGAATTTTAAAGAATCTAGCAATCCCACTAGCCCCTTCTACAAAATAATCAGCGCCTTTAACTAAGAGTAAAAACCCTATAAGTAATAAAATATATTCCATTTTTCTACCTCCATTTGATTTAATTATACAATAGCTCTACAAACTTCTCATTTTTCATTTTACATTATACCATATTTATTTTATTTTAGTGTATTTTTCGTGGTAATACCTCTCTTATCATGAGAGGATTTTTACCCATTTATACCTTCCCTTTTATGCATAAATACTAAAACTTTTGTCATACTCTTTTACATAGATACCTATACTATATCTGATCAAAGGGAGGTTTATATGGATAAATATTCACGCTACAAAAAAATCAGAAATTGGGAAATTGGTGGCTTTTTCTTTATCATTATCTTTGGCTCTTTGCTCCATTTTACGTATGAATGGTCTGGCAAGAATACAATCATAGGCTTACTGAGCCCTGTAAATGAAAGCGTATGGGAACATCTGAAAATGAGTTTTTGGTCGATTGTCTTATACTCCCTAGTAGAAAAACGATTTATAGGAAAGTATGTGCAAAACTTTTGGTTTGGCAAAGGTTTAGGATTATTCCTGTATCAGCTGTTTATCGTATTGGTATTTTATGCATATACTGCCGTCTTTGGTAAGGAGCTTTTGTGGATGGATATAGCGATTTTCATCGTAGGCGCTGCACTATCGCAGTGGATCAGCTTCAAATTGCTCACATCCCATAAAATCTACCGCATATGGAACAAAGTAGGGCTTCTCTTTATTTTATTACATGCAGTAGCTACCCTTGCCTTTACCTTCTCCCCACCTAAACTCCCCCTATTTCAAGATTCTCATACCAAAACCTACGGCATAGACAAGAAGGCTCCGTAATCAAACAATATATGCATAAGGCAACGTAAAGAAAAAACTTTGCAAAATGCTGAGGATATTTTGTGTCAGACAAGGAAGCAGGTTCCGCTGCTAGTGGGGCTAACAGCGGGTTCTGCTGACGCAGTATGACGCAAAATAGACCAGCAGATTGCAAAGTTTTTTTTTGAAGTTGCCTAAATAGCCTATAGAGATTTTGTCTCTATAGGCTATTTAGGCTTACTCAAATAAAGATAATTGCATGTCCCCATATCCCTGCTTATAACCCTTTATGATATCCTCCATCTTATAAAGCAAGCCATATCTGTCGCATTGTTTCCGAAACAACTGCCACAGCGCCTTGGCATGAGGAGAACGGCACTCATAGGCGTTACCAAACTGCTGTATGTACTTTTGTGTAAGGGTAGGAAACTGCTCATCCAATTTTTTATAATACCAAAGCCTCTGATTTTGTCTCAAGGTTACACCAAAAGCGGGATATATAAATTTTGCTCCACTTTCATATGCCAAGCATATTATACCGCTTATATTTTCCTCGTTATCTTCCAAAAAGGGTAGTACAGGCATGAGCATTATGCCTGTAAATATACCTGCATCTGAAAGTGCTTTGACGGCTGCAAATCGTTTTGACGATATTGCCACATACGGCTCTATCTTTGTGCATAATTCATCATCGCATGTAGTGATCGTAAGCTTGACTAACACTGGAGAATGAACTTGTATTTGCTTTAGAAGATCTATATCCCTCGTGATCAAGTCACTCTTTGTAACAATAGAAACCCCAAATCGATGGGTATTCATAAGCACTAGTGCCCCTCTTGTCAAACAGTGTTCTTTTTCAAGTGTATTGTATGGATCACTCATTGCACCTGTTGCAATCACACCTTTTTTGCGTTTGGATCTAAGTTCATGCTCCAGTACGGTAAGCGCATTTTCTTTGGCTCTTACCTCATCAAAATTATCTACATGATAACATTCACTGCGGCTATCACAATAAATACAGCCATGACTGCAGCCTTTATAGATATTCATATTGTAGTTATTGCCAAACCAAGAATGATGCGCAGCGTAGCCTGATAGTATTGTTTTTGCAGGTATATATTTCATATCACAAATCCTTTTCATTTGCATAATAACTCACCCCAGTATAGGATACTACAATACTATGTCTACACTCTCTTATCGTTTAACTTATAAAAAAATCAAAAGAAACAAACATTTGAAACCAAATCATAATTAGTATATAATAAGCTTACAAAGATAAAACCAATTGGAGGCTTATCTATGGATAATAATATGTTTGAGTTGCTTGAAAAAATGTACCATGAATTTTCTTCTTTCAGAAAAGAAATGACTGAGTTTAAGCAAGATATGACTGAGTTTAAACATGAAATGACTGAATTTAAGCAGGAAATGACTGAGTTTAAAGATAATACTTCTACACGTTTTGATCAATTGGATAAGTCTGTTCACGAAAATACTACGCATATAGAACAACTTCACAGAAATGTTTTACGCGTAGAATCTAAACTAGAAAATCGAATACAGGATAAAGTGATCACTCTTTTTGATGCCCATTCTTTTACTCAAGACAAATTAGAAGTATTGGATGAAAAACTAGATATGATCAAGCTCGATCTTAATAGTCTTTCCATTAGGACAGCCTATAGCGATATAGAGCTCCTAGAATTAAAAAGACATTTAAAGTCTGTAAAATAATCAGATCTCTGAGAAAACATCTGCTTTACCACCTGCTTTTTCAGAGATCTATTCCTCTTTACTATTCCAAAAGAGCCAATGGCTCTTTTTTTATTTACTCGCCCATGCAGGCTCTCACTTCTTCTAGTGACGGCAGGGCATTAATCGCTCCCTTTTTAGACGTGGTCAAAGCCGCGGTAGCATTAGAAAAGCGGAGCATTTCTCTGATCTGTTCTTTGGACACATCCGTAAGATCTATTCCATCTCGAACGATCTGATATAGAAACGAACCAATAAATGAATCGCCTGCTCCTGTTGTATCCATTACCTGTACTTTATACCCTTCTACATTTATTTCTGTCCCTCTACTATAGGCGGACGCTCCAGTACCACCTCGGGTCACGATCAGTAGTTGCGCTCCTTGATCTACAAGCCATTGTATCGCTTCTTTTTCATCTTTCATACCGGTTATAAACTCCAGCTCGTCCTCGCTGATTTTCAGTAGATCTGCATAAGGAATAAAGTCTTTGATGACACGTTGATATTGTTCATGATCTTTCCACAGTGGAAGTCGCACATTAGGGTCAAAGCATATCATGCACCCTGCTGCCTTGGCTGCTGATATAGCTGCTATATGGGCTTTTTTGACGGGCGCATCTACTAAACTGACGGAACAAAAATGAAGGATGTCCCCTTGATCAAACCATGTAGAATCTATTTCTGATTCATCTAATAGCATATCGGCACTGGGGCTGCGGTAAAAAGAAAAGTCTCTTTCTCCATCTGATCGTAATGACACAAAGGCAAGCGCCGTATTTGCTTTGTCTGTCCGTTTGATATACGCTGTGCCTACCCCTACCTCATTTAGTACTTGTATAAGAAAATCTCCAAAAGCATCTTGTCCTAATTTACCGATGAATGCACTTTGACCGCCTAATCTTGCCACTGCTACAGCTACATTGGCTGGGGCACCCCCTGGGGCTTTTTGAAAAGACACTACATCTTTAAGCCCAACCCCCTTTTGCTCTGGCATAAAATCTATTAGTGCTTCCCCTATGGTTACTATTTTAGGCATATGGTTGTTCCTCCCTTGTTTTATTGGATCTCTGCAAAAGTATGTATCTATAAACTTGTTTCTATTTTACAGTAAAATCGAATTATATTCTATACATTTCCAATTAAATAATACTTGCAAGTAAGCCCCATGGGAATAAAGCAGATCACTCAGATCATTTACCTAGATACTATCCCGTCTACATTAGATCTTATATAGACTCAGTATGAAATATCTAAAATAAATCCTGCATTTTCGTATATATTTTTGTATAAAACTATTTCTATTTTTAGAGGTTTATGATAAAATATTTTATACAAACACAAATGTGTCTAAGACACTTACAGAAAAAATGTAGAGTTCGAGATATTTTCTGCTTTTTGCAGTATTTTCGTTCTTTGCATTCAAAAAATTATATTGGGGGAAGGTATATGTCATTTCAAAATCAGACTTTAGCACAGCTTATGGACAAAGTTATACAAAAAAATCCTGCAGAGTTAGAATTTCACCAAGCAGTAGAGGAAGTTTTATTATCCTTAGAACCTGTTCTCGAAAGACATCCTGAATATATAGCAGCGGGAATCGTAGAACGACTTGTAGAACCAGAACGAATCGTGATGTTCCGTGTTTCATGGGTAGATGACCAAAATAAAGTACAAGTAAATAGAGGCTTCCGCGTACAGTTTAATAGTGCAATCGGACCCTATAAAGGCGGACTTCGTTTCCATCCTTCTGTAAATGCAGGGATTATTAAATTTTTAGGCTTTGAACAAATCTTCAAAAACTCTTTGACGAGTCTTCCTATGGGTGGCGGTAAGGGTGGCTGTGATTTTGATCCTAAAGGGAAATCTGATGGAGAAGTTATGCGTTTTTGCCAAAGCTTTATGACAGAACTCCAAAGACATATCGGACCTGACACAGATGTGCCTGCGGGGGATATTGGTGTAGGTGCTCGTGAGATCGGTTTTATGTATGGACAGTATAAAAGACTTCGCAATGAGTTTACAGGCGTATTAACAGGTAAAGGGCTTACCTATGGAGGCAGTCTTGTTCGTACCCAAGCAACTGGATATGGTCTTTGCTATTTTACAGAAGAAATGTTGCAAGCCAAAGGAAAATCCTTTAATGGTTCTACTGTGGTGATCTCAGGCTCTGGAAACGTAGCGATCTATGCTACAGAGAAAGCGTATCAATTGGGCGCTAAAGTAGTCGCACTAAGTGATTCTAGTGGTTATATCTATGACCCTCAAGGGGTAAATCTAGATACAGTCGTACGCATCAAAGAAGTAGAAAGAAAAAGAATCAAAGAATATGTACAATTTCATTCACATGCAGAATACCATGAAGGATGCTCCGGCATCTGGAATATTCCATGTGATATCGCACTTCCTTGTGCTACACAAAACGAACTAGATGGAGATGCAGCAAAAACCTTGGTTGCCAATGGTTGCTATGCTGTAGCTGAAGGTGCTAATATGCCATCCACTCCTGACGCAGTAGAAGTATTCCTTCAAAACAAAGTACTGTACGGACCTGCTAAAGCAGCTAATGCCGGTGGTGTTGCTACTTCTGGGTTAGAAATGTCCCAAAACAGCATGCGGTATTCTTGGACTTTTGAAGAAGTAGATGCTAAACTAAAAGATATTATGGTGAATATATATAAAAATGCCAGTACCGTTGCAAAAGAATACGGCTATGAAGATAATCTGGTAGTCGGTGCTAATATTGCAGGATTCCTGAAAGTGGCTAATGCAATGCTAGCCCAAGGAGTCGCTTACTAATAAATATGCAAAGCATTCTAGTAAGTTATTGTTTTGCTATGCTAAAATGATTCCTAGGAAAAGCTCCCTTTTCCGCTTGCTGCGTGAAAATCGGGGAGCTTTTCTTTGTATATAAGGAGGTCCATCATGTATGAAATAATATCTAAAAAATCTTTGAATTCCTCTGTGGAATGGATGGAGGTTCATGCTCCCTTTGTCGCTAGAAAATGTGAATCGGGACAGTTTATCATCCTTCGAGTAGATGAAGACGGGGAACGGTTTCCCCTTACGATCGCAGACTATGACCGCGAAAAGCAAACAATTACCATCATTTACCAAATAGTAGGGTTTTCTACCCAAAAGCTCAGCCAAAAACAGGTTGGGGATTTTATTCATGATTTTGTAGGTCCATTAGGTCGACCTGCTGATTTAAAACCGCACAAAAGAGTTTTGGGCATCGGTGGTGGTGTGGGTGCTGCTCCCCTATATCCTCAGTTAAAAAGACTGCATGAACTCGGTGCTTCCGTGGATGTGATCCTAGGCGGTCGTAGTGATGAATTTGTGATCCTCGAAGATGAACTCAAAGCTTTCTGTGATCATGTGTATGTAGCCACCAATGATGGCAGTAAAGGAACGAAAGGTTTTGTAACGGATATATTAAACGAACTCGTATCACAAGGTACTATTTATGATGAAATCATCACGATCGGTCCTCTCATTATGATGAAAGTAGTATGTGATATCACCAAGGATCTTGGTATTCCTACTTCTGTCTCCTTAAATCCTGTAATGGTTGACGGTACAGGTATGTGTGGTGGCTGCCGAGTCACTGTGGGCGGCAAAATCAAATTTGCCTGTGTAGATGGTCCAGATTTTGATGGACATCTAGTAGATTTTGAGGAATGTATGAGAAGACAGAGCATGTATAAAGAAGAAGAACATCTATGCAAAATCAATCTGGGAGGTTGACATCATGGCAAATATGAATCCCAAGAAAGTCTCTATGCCCGAACAGGATCCTACTCTTCGCAGTCAAAATTTTGAAGAAGTGTCCTTAGGCTATACACTGAACCTAGCCCAAGAGGAAGCATTGCGCTGCTTACAGTGCAAGCATAAACCCTGTGTAGCTGGATGCCCTGTCAATGTTCCGATCCCTGAGTTTATTCAAAAACTTGCTGAGGGAGATATCAAAGAAGCCTATCGTATTATTACGAATGAAAATACACTTCCTGCTATATGTGGTCGGGTATGCCCACAAGAAAATCAATGTGAAAAACTCTGTGTTCGTGCCAAAAAGGGAGAATCTGTAGGAATCGGGCGCTTAGAACGATTTGTTGCAGATTATATCATGGAGGGTTCTACGGATGAAGTCCACGATATTCCTAAGAATGGGATCAAAGTAGCTGTAGTCGGTGGAGGTCCTGCTGGTCTTACCTGTGCAGGAGATTTAGCCAAACTTGGCTATGAGGTCACTATATTTGAAGCCCTTCACGCATTAGGTGGTGTATTGATGTATGGCATCCCTGAATTTCGCTTACCAAAGCTTCTGGTACAAAAAGAAATCCAAAATATCATAAACCTAGGTGTCCGTATTGAAAAAAATGTGATCGTAGGTCGTTCGATTACCATCGATGAATTATTTCAAGAGGGATTTAAAGCTGTATTTATAGGCAGTGGCGCTGGACTTCCCACATTTATGAATATCCCCGGTGAAAACTTAAACGGCGTATATTCTGCCAATGAATTTCTGACTCGGTCTAACCTGATGAAAGCCTATGATTTTCCTAACAATCCCACGCCAGTAAAGATCGGCAAAAAGGTGGCAGTGGTAGGTGGTGGTAATGTAGCAATGGATGCAGCCCGAACGGCTAGACGATTGGGTGCTGAGGAAGTCTATATCGTCTATCGCCGTGGAGAATCAGAGCTTCCTGCAAGGCTTGAAGAAGTGCATCATGCCAAAGAAGAAGAGATTATATTCAAGCTCCTCTCAAACCCTACAAAGATTTTGGGTGAAGAGGGTTGGGTAGTCGGTATGGAATGTATCGAGATGGAATTGGGTGAACCAGATGCTTCTGGTCGAAGACGACCTGTTGAAAAGCAAGATAGTGCGTTTACTCTTGATGTAAATACCGTCATTATTGCGATCGGTCAAAGTCCTAACCCACTGATTTGCCAAACAACGGCTGGACTTGATACCCACAAATGGGGGGGTATTGTCGTAGAAGAAGAAACTATGAAGACAAGCAAGGAAAATGTATATGCAGGTGGAGATGTGGTAACGAGTGCTGCCACTGTGATCCTAGCCATGGGATCTGGCAAAAAAGCAGCCAAAGCAATCCACCAAAAATTAACTTCTGCCTAAAACAAAAACCTTCCTTTGGGAAGGTTTTTGTTTTGCTACGATTTTTGAAGTCAAATGGAATAAACCTCCGCTACGCTACAGTTTATTAACCATCTGTCGGAGCTTGAACTCCCACGGATATTGGAAATTTCTCCCCCACTTATAGAAGTGGGAGACTTATGTCGGATGATTAAATCCAAGCAAATCCACGATATTACTTTATAATTTCATATAAGCCTGTCCCATGACTGAATATCACTCATTTTAGAGTGTTTTCCAAATTGTCTTTTAAAATAGATTGTGCTATACTTGCTACAAGATAAATAATTATTTAATTATTTATCTTTGATACAGAGAGAAAGCAAACTTGTCGAAAGGCAAGGACGCAAAGCTACGGGTCTAAAACTTTACGAAATCATCGTAGTTCTAGTATCAAGCGTATATCCAAAGGTAGTGGATCTTTATTCACATAGGAGTAAAAAGGATTATACGCAAAGTAAAAGGCAATTGATCATTTATTTGTAACAGGATTCAAGATTTTCCATTCAGTGATTTGTTATGATCGCTCACTATGAGCACAGTTTTTTATTGGTTCACTTTGATGTGCAATAAAACTTTTAAAACGAGCAAAGGAGTTAGACTGGTTGGTAGATATTTTTGAAATACTTATACTCGTAAAGGTATGATCGCCGAGCTGTCTCTTTAATAGAACCCCTCTTATACTATGGAGGGGTTTTTTATGTATTAGGCAACTTCAAAAAAATAACTAGTCAATCTGCTGGTCTATTTTGCGTCATACTGCGTCAGCAGAACCCGCTGATAACGCTACTATAGTAGCGAGCGCTGCTAGCAGCGGAACCTGCTTCCTTGTCTGACACAAAATATCCTCAGCATCTTTGACCAGTTATTTTCTTTCAGTTGCCTTATCCCAAAACTGCCTGCTATAGCTTTGTACTTCGTCTTTATGATTCACCTTCCTATATCCACTCCATTCCTGTGGGAAAATGTTTATATACCTAGAATGATTAAACCTGTCATCGATCAACACTACAACTCCTCTATCTGCTTCTGATCGAATAACTCGGCCTGCCGCCTGAAGTACTTTGTTCATACCTGGGTACATATACGCATATTCATAACCACATTCATGGATATTATTAAAATAGTTCATAATAAGATCTCGTTCTAAACAAATCTGTGGTAGTCCTACTCCTACGACAATAGCGCCAACCAATCGCTCTCCCACAAGGTCAATTCCTTCTGAAAAAATGCCTCCTAATACAGCAAACCCTAAAACATTTTGATATCCTTCCTGAAATTGTGAAAGAAATTTTGCCCGTTCTTCTTCCTTCATAGCAGATGTTTGGATCTGTACTGACAGTTTTGGGTATTGGTGAATAAAAATTCCATAGACCGCCTGCATATAGTGATAAGATGGGAAAAATATGAGGTAGTTCCCCGCGTTTTGGCTTACCACCCCATAGATCACTTCCGCAATTTTTCCATAGCTACTCTCTCTATCTTTATACTTGGTAGATATTGTTTGAGTGATCAAAAGAAGCAAATTTTGAGGGTCAAAGGGTGAAGGAAGCTTGATCATATAATCCGCTTCTACTCCTCCCAAAAGTTTTCGAAAATATTCTAAGGGTGTAAGGGTAGCAGAAAAGAATACAGCGGCTCTTCCCCGTTTAGATGCCTGCATCAAAAGATAAGAAGGATCTATGCAAAATAGTTTTATGATCCCATCATGACCCACAGCTTCTAGATAGGTACTATATCGTTCATCGTATAATTCTGCGATTCGCATAAAAGACACTGCGTCAAAATATAATTCTAAAAGTTCTTCACTGCCGGCTCCTTGGGCATTGATCTGCAGCCATTGTTCTGCTTCCCCTATAAAGCTGTGTAGCAAGGGGTATAACATTTTTGGTTCTTCCCCTTGGATTATATAGGTATTATCTTGTACGATCTGCTTCATTTCATTCAAAAAATAACTGTTGATCTTATTTAGGATCTTGGCAACTTTTGTTGCCTTTCCTTTAACTTTTTGTCGTACATCTAGCACCTTTCGTTTGGACAGTTGGGCTGAAAACATATCCCGAGCCCGATCCACTAGATTATGAGACTCGTCTACCAAAAAAGTATACGCTCCCCCATTGTCTTGAAAAAATCGCCTTAAATGAACTCGAGGGTCAAACACATAATTATAATCACAGATAATGCAATCAGACCACAAAGTCAAGTCTAGGGCAAATTCAAAGGGGCATACTCTGTGCTTTGCTGCATATTCCTCGATGATCTGTCTTGTCATCATGGTTTCTTTGCTAAATATATCTCCCACCGCATCCTGAACCCTGTCAAAATGCCCTGCTGCATATTCACAGCCGTGAGGAGTACAGCTTCCCTCTTTACAAAAACATATCGTATCCTTTGCTGTCAATGTAACTACTTTCATTCTCAGCCCTTTGGCTTCCATCTTCATAAAAGCTTCTTCTGCTACCTGTCTAGCAATGGTTTTTGCTGTCAGATAAAATATTTTGGAGGTGTGTCCTTCTCCTACTGCTTTCACAGCAGGAAACAAAGTAGAGATGGTCTTGCCTATACCCGTAGGGGCTTGGACAAAAATCTTTTTTTGTTCCTTGATCGTTTTATATACAGCCACCGCCAGTTCTCGCTGACCTTTTCGGTATGTTTCAAAGGGAAAGGATAGATTTTTGATAGAATAATTTCGTTCTGTATACCACGATTCCAACACGATAAGCCACTTTACATACTGATCAATGATCCCATCAAAAAAATCCTGCAGCTCTTTAAGAGTAAAGCTTTTTTTAAAAGTTTTCTGCTGTGCAGTATCTAGTTGAAAATAAATCAATTGAAGCTCAAGTACAGACAGCAGCTGCTCTTTTGCATATATATATCCATAGCATTTTGCCTGAGCCCAATGAATAGGATTACACGCTTCTTCTATATCTGAAAGAGAAGCGCCTGTACTTTTGATTTCATCGATGACAACCCCTTCTTCTGTAATCAGTACTCCATCAATCCGTCCTTCGATGCTCAGTGAAATATGCTCCTTCACCACTGTATGTTTTATGGGTACTTCTGGAATATACTCCCCTCCCATTAAGTCTGCTTCCCTTTTTCGCTCCTTCTGTACTCTTTGATGGGCTCGAATGCCTTCTACGGCCCTGCTACCTCCCATAAATCGAGTATCTAGATCTCCCCCACAATATATGTATTCTACCAGATTTCTTACTGAAATCTTATGCTCATTTTTGCTTTCAGCCATAGTACCAATCCTTCCAAAATACTTTTTCGGAGATCCAAAAAAAGAAGTAATCACACCGAGCAGTGCATTACTTCTTTTTTATCATAAATAAAAATCTTTTATCCAATATGATCCAAATCTTCTACATACTTGTCATTTTCTTCTTGTCTATAATGTTCCATTTTGACTTTGAACAGTTCTCCATTGGTCGGTGGGGTATACGTGATGCCATTGGCTCCTGCTCGAATGGTTTCCAACACGGATTGTTCTGTAGGACCTCCCGTAGCAATAATAGGGATATGAGGGTATTGCTCTCGTATTTTGCGGACAATATGTGCTGTTTTAGCTCCACCACTGACATTTAAAATATCTGCTCCCGATTCTAATTTTACTCCCACATCTGTAAACTCTGATACGATGGTTACGATCACAGGAATATCTACCGTTTCTTTCACTCGTTGGATTGTTTCATCTGGCGTAGGTGCATTTAATACCACTGCAATAGCACCTTGAAACTCCGCATGGAGCGCGATATTGACTGAACGAAGCCCTTGGGTAAGTCCTCCACCTACACCGCACAATACTGGAATGTCTGATACAGACATGATGGCTTGGGTAATCGCTGGTTGTGGTGTAAAAGGATATACGGCAATCACTGCATCGGCATTGGTATTTTTAATAATCGCTACATCTGTAGTAAATATAAATGAGCGTAGTTTTTTGCCAAAAATTCGAATTCCACTGGCTTCTTGAATGACTTCTGGTACTTGTACAAAATTCTTCCTGAGATTACTGGTCACTTCTGGTATATTAATGATTTTTCGATCCATATCCATCGTCCTCCTATCCTATATCACACAAATATCAAATCGTGTATGCAAACAAAAGCCAAAGAGGATCTCACTTGCCTTATCACAATACAAAAAGAATTGAGCGTATTTGTATGATTTATTATAATCTCACTTAAAGACTTCGTCAATACTATGTGCTCTTCATGATGTATGTAGTGTAGCTCACAACAAACAAATACCCCGGCTTATGCCGGGATATTGTCTTATTTATATCGCATTATGCACGAAGGATGCAATCCGATCTAGTGGAATTTCGGTTACAGCGCCTACCGTATTGATGAGACGATTGTCTACTGGTCTTCCTGTTCCCGTTGTACATCCACCCCAAATGCCTCCAAGTCCTGTACATGCATTACCTAATGCACATCCTGGAGCTGGGCCTATTTGACTGATTAATTTTACATGCGTTGGAGTCACTGCCAATAATACACCTGTAAAACCAGATCCCGATGCACCTCCACTGACTGTAAAGATTGTAACTGTTTCTCCGATATACCGGCACAAATATTTATACCAATTTGTACCTGCAACGGGCGCTCCATAAGGTGAATATGGATCATATGCGCCTGCTACTCCATAACCTCCTGCTGGTGCCCCATACCCTACTCCTGTTCCATAATAACCATCTGCCATATTTATCTTCCTTTCTATAGATTATTGTTGAAAATAAGCTTATTCTTATTCTCACTATCATCTTATGCAAGCTTGCCAGAAGTGTGCTTGTTATGAAAAAATAAGGATCTATAAAAAATTATCTAGTAGGGCAAATACTTTTGCAGAGATCCCAGATAAGTATATTTACAAAAAGCTGAAAACCCCGGAAGCTCCGAGGTTTTTCCTTATGCATATTATTTACACAGCGTTGTGAACAAAGGATGCGATTTTATCAATAGGAATATCTGCTACAGAACCTACAGTATTAATTAAACGGTAGTCTACTTTCGCACCGGCTGCAGGAACTCCACCAAATAATCCACCTGTAAATCCTGTACAAGCGTTGCCTAATACACATCCTGGAGCTGGGCCAATCTGAGTAATCAATCGAACAAAATACGCATTTACAGATAATACTACTCCCGTAAAGCCTTGACCGGATACGCCACCGCTTGTTGTAAAAATTGTAACGGTTTCACCCATATAACGAGATATTTCTGCTGCAAAATTAATTCCATCCGCCATACTATCCTTCCTTTCTTTTATTAATTTGTGGAAAATAAGCTTTGTGGAAAATAAGCTTACTCCTACTATTATAATATGTGTGCTTGGCTGAAGTGTGCTTGACCCTCTTAAAAAAGGATCTC
>CALKRZ010000164.1 GCA_937989765.1 uncultured Clostridia bacterium
TGGATGAACTTGATACAATCGAGTTATTTGAGGCACCGGAGCATGGCCGAATCTTAGGTGAAGTAACCACAAAGCAGGAAGAAATCTATAAAGCATTGGGGATTAATCTACCCTCGTTATAAATTTCGGGAATTCAGGTTATATATTTGCCTTACCACATACTTTTTCTGAGATCCTAAAAAGGATGCAGCGAGCTGCATCCTTTTTATTTGAAAAATTTTATCGCTTTTCCCTTTTTGCCAGAAGTAGATTTTGAATTATAGGAAGGAGATAGATCTACGAGTAGATTGGAAATATATACATTTTCGACAGAAGTATCGGAATACATAGTTTGTATATTCTCCTGTACGTTTTGTTTTAGATATTCCATCCCGTTTTTAGTTCTCAGTTCATCATAATCTAGTGTATTAAGGCTATCTAATATTTTTGATCGCATTTTTTCTTGTTCTTCCTGAGGCACTCTTTTTTTGCTCACGACAATAGAAAAATCTCCAGTGAAATTGTGTTGTTTACCATCTGTTTTGGAGGTAACAACCCCTTGTACATTTGCAATATTTACTTGGGAGCTTTCAGTACCGCGAGTTCCGATGAGTGTAAAGGAAATATATACCCCAGCCAATGAACCTGCAATCAAAGTAAAGGCGAATAGGATTACGATGAGTAGTGATCGATTATTGGAAGTTTGTTTTTCACCTTTCATACTTTCCCTTCTTTCTTATAAGTATATATTTATATATATCCAATATATCGGCATATAGTATGATACGATTTACCTAATCTATAAAGTAGACGATAAAAGAAATAAATATGTAATTTTCCTGTAATAGTATATCAATAATTAATAGGTATAATAATACTACACAAAATGTGCAATAGAAAGGAGGAGTCCCATGAAAAAAATGACTTTAGGGATGATAACAATACTACTGGTTCTAGGTTTTTGTACGCAGATTCAGGCAAAACCTAGGGGAATATATGGGAAACCACTTGGTATATATAAAGGCAAGGAAGGCGTCACGATCGTGAGCTTCTCTAAAAATTGGAGTACTACGCTTAAGCTACAGGAAATCTATCAAGAGCTTGTTTCAAACTTTTATGCAGAAGAGATCAAGTATCTATCTCATCTATATATTTATCCGGACTCTCCAGAGGGGGTAGCTGGGTACTACTATGAGGATTTCGAGATTGATGAACATGGACGATACCAATATAAAAAAGGTCGATATATCGAGATATTTAGTGGAGATGAATATACTGATATTTCCCAAATGGCGAAGACGATCTCGCATGAATATGGTCATCACTTCACATTTTATTATTTGATGACGAAGGAAAACAAGTATTATCCGGATTGGGGAAATACGACCTATGGGAAAATACGAAATCTACATAGATATCCTGAAGTTCAGTATAAATATACTTCAGAATCAGAATATGCGCATGAATGGGATGTGGCAGAGATTGCAGCAGAAGATTATGTGCAGCTTTTTGGATCTCCTCTGGCAAAAGCTTCTTATAAATATAAAGATATTGTTGAACTAGCGCATGAAGGAGTAGAAGGATATACTTATTACTATTCCAATAGTTTTAATATTTTGCCACAAGAAAATTTACGACTGCCTTTAGCAGCAGAAGTAAAAGGATTATATAGTTATTGGCTTACGCTAGCAGGATATACAACCCAAGAACCTTCTATTCCTCATAAGCCCAAACCAAAGCTGACTCAGGAAAAAGTGGTTGCAGGTCACTACCTTCAGTACAAGATTGAATGGGATGAAATTCAAAAAGGCGGACCTTATGAGTATACCGTGATTATGTATGCAGCAGATCACCCATTTTTCCCAAGACCCTTAAAAACGGTTCGATCAGGAGAGAATATGGCTGCATATTTTGGTAGCATTATACAAAAAAAACCAAATGGGAGTACAGTGGAAATATTAGAAGCCTATGAAGGATTATACGAGTTTCGAGTATTGATCAAAAATCCACAAGGCTTTATGTTTTCTTCAGAGCCTATGCTTCACCATTTCTCAAATCCCTCACAAAAGAAAAACAGCCTCTTTGCGGATGTTTCCTATACCCATTGGGCTAGACAGCCGATAGAAAAGCTGGTAGAAAAAGAGATAATCACAGGATATAAAGACGGTACATTTCGACCGGATCAACCGATTACGAAATCTGAATTTGTGTCACTTCTATTTAGAAGTGCAGAGAATGTTCAAGTAACCTCAAGTCCCAAAGAATCTCATTGGTTTGCTCGTAAAGGGTATCTAAATGCGGCAAAGCAATCTCAAGTACTCCGAGAGATTGAGTATGGCAAGGGACTGACTGAATTTTTGTTCGATGAGCCTATTACAAGAGAAGAAACAGCGATGCTTTCAGTACGATTCTTGGATATGGCACTGCTTCAGCTTGAACTAGGAGATCGACCTTATTTTCAAGATCATCACTCTTTAACATACAAAAAAGAAGTATATATTGCATCTAAGTATAAACTGACCCAAGGATACCCAGATAAAACCTTCAGACCGAAGCAGTATACTACCCGAGCTGAAGCGGCCAAATTAATTTCTCAATTATTAGATATAACGGGGGGGTGGCTGATGAAAAAACAGTCTACCCTATCCTATCAAACAAAAACACTCCCAAGAGGAGTGTTTTTGTTTGGAATCTCAGAAAAAGTATATAGTAGACAAATCGATCTATAGATTTTCAAAAAGAATATGATATAATAAAGAGAAAAGGAAGATCTATATGTTAGTCATTCAGAAAGCAGAATACATAGATTTAGATTCACTGATGGAGCTATGGTACCAATTGATTGAGTATCATAAAGAAAAGACAAATCATATACTCATCACAGCAGATTGGAAAGATAAAAAAAAAGAAGAATTAACTTGGATTGTGCAAAATACGCAAAGTATGATTTTAGTGGCTCGCTTATGCGATAGTACGGTGGGGTATATTAGAGGAAGCATTCGACGAATGCCAGCATTGTATGATCATGTGATAGAAGGACATATAGAAGAGATCTATGTACAAGAAAATTTTAGGCGAACAGGGATTGGGGTGCAGTTGGCAAAGGCAGCAAGGTTATTTTTAGCTTCCAAAGGAGCTCACTATATTGATATTCATGTGGATCCAGATAATGAACAGGGACAAAAATTTTGGGAAACAATAGGATTTGAAACGATAGCGATACAAAAAAGGTTGCATCTTTCATGAAGGGGGTGGGTATATGTTTTTTATGAAGCCAAAAAAAAGTCAACCAAGTTTCAATTTAGAAACATTGCGTCAAAGTCGAGTACCTATTTTGACGTTGGATAAAGGGTGGCATAATATGTTCCCGATAGAAAAAAAGACAAAAAACATCCTTCAATCAGAGGAGCGCCTCAATAAATTAATCAAAGAGCAGGGGAAATTAACCAATGAGTACAAAGAGTATGTACAAATCAAAAAACAGTATATGGATCAGATTCTAGCGCTTACCACAGAAGCTTTTGATAATCAAAGTGAATCTGCAAAAGATGGGATGTCTAAAGCGCAGAAGTATATACTAGACATTAATAATCGACTTGAAAATATTGAAAAAAGGCTGCGAGAACTACCTGAAGAGATTCAGATTGCCAATAGTATATTACTGGAAGAAAGTGTAAAAGTGTGTTATGGTGAAATGAAGGAAAGCCAAGTAGCACTTCAAGATTTAAATCAATGGATCGAAGAGACTAGAACGATACTCAAAGTAAAACTAGAACAAAAGGGTATTCATGAAGAGAGAGTGCAGGGGATATATGCTTATTTGCACAATCTTGTAGGTTCAGATTTTATCGAATATCTAGACAAAAACTATTGGCGGTGATCCAATGATTGTAGGAGTAGGCACGGATATCATTGAGATTGAGCGTATTCAAAAAGCGATCCTCCATAATAGGTTTTTAATAAAGCATTTTACAGAAGCGGAAAATCAATATTTTGCAAAGAAGGGTTTTTCAGCAGAGACAATCGCTGGGAATTTTGCGGCAAAAGAAGCGGTGGCTAAAGCTTTGGGTACGGGATTTAGAGGATTTTCCTTGCAAGATCTTGCAGTGCTGCGTACAGAGCAAGGCAAACCATATATAGAAGTATATGCAGAAGCAAAGATTCAGAAAGAGATTTTAGGAATTGGTCAGTTTCATGTTTCTATATCCCATTGCCAGCGGTATGCCGTGGCATATGTTATTGCAGAGGGGGAATAAGGTGAAAGTAGCAGATGGACAACAAATGAACAAAATGGATGAATTGGCGCAAACAATAATGAAAATTCCAGGTATTATACTCATGGAAAACGCAGCAGGAGCAGTAGTGAGAGAAATAGAAAAAGAGTTTGAAGATACAAAGATTTATCAGACGCTTATATTTATTGGCACAGGAAATAATGGTGGAGATGGCCTTGCTGTGGGCCGGCATTTATTTAATAGAGGTAGTAAAGTACAAATTATACTTTTGGGAGACAAAAGAAAGATATCAGGAGATGCAAAGACCAACATGGATATCATCGAAGCCATGGGTGTGCCTTTTATAGAGATAGAACCAGATAGTCTTATAGACGATGCGATTGCTTGTTTGGTTGCAGGGAGTGATGTGATCGTAGATGGAATTTTTGGGACAGGCTTTACTGGAATAGTACCAGAATATATTAGTGAAATCATGAATCTTATTAACTATTATGGTAAGAAGATCATTGCGATCGACCTTCCTTCGGGGGTAGATGCAAAAACTGGAGAAATACGAGGTAATGCAATTAAGGCACATAAAACAGTTACCTTTGCAGTGCCAAAATGTGGACTTATATTGTATCCGGGTACGGAATATACAGGAAAAATGGTCATTGCAGATATTGGGATTCCACGGGAAGTGGTAGAAGAGTGCAAGCTGCATGTCAATACACTAGAGAAAAGAGAGGCGGCATCATGGCTTCCACAGAGACCTCTAAGAAGTAATAAAGGTACATATGGAACGGTACAGGTTGTAGCAGGTTCTACGGGTATGACAGGGGCTGCATCTTTAGCTTGTACGGCAGCATATAAATCAGGCACTGGACTCGTACGGTTGGCAGTACCAAAAAGTGTAAATAATGTGCTCGAAGTCAAGCTGACAGAGGTAATTACTCTTCAACTACCAGAGAAAGATGGGAAAGTATGCGAGAAAAGCTCAGAAGTACTCCAAGGATATTTGAACAAGGAAGATGTGATGGTGATTGGTCCTGGTATTGGTCAAGGAGAGACAATTACTACCTTTATGACGAAAATATTGGAGTATGCAAAAATTCCTTTGGTGATTGATGCGGATGCATTAAACGCGATAGCAAAGGATACATGCTTACTAAAAAAAATAAAGGTACCTGCAATATTAACGCCTCATCCAGGCGAAATGAGTAGGTTGACTGGTATTTCTATTCAAGAAATACTAAAAAACCCCATCGATATAGTCCGCGAGTTTTGTGCGAAGTGGAATGTGATTACGGTACTAAAGGATGCACGGACTGTGATTGGACATCCTGGTGGAGATATATATATTAATACTACAGGCAATGCGGGTATGGCAACAGCGGGATCAGGAGATGTACTTTCAGGTGTCATCGCGGCACTCATTGCTCAGAAAGTAGAACCATATCACGCAGCAGTCCTTGGTGTATATTTGCATGGAAGAGCAGGAGATTTAGCAGCACAAGAAATCGGGCAGTTTGGTCTGATGGCATCAGATCTTTGTACTTATCTTCCGTTGGCTTTCAAAGAAATCAGCAAGGTATAAAAAATCTGAAGAAAATAGATTCTCACTTAGCCAACGTACAATATTTCCTTCATATAATGGACTTTGGGTCAGTATACTATATAGATGAATGACTCGAATACATATAAAAAAATGGGTCTATATAAGGGGGAGTATGATGAGAAGGTGGAGAATTAGTTTTATAGTTTTTTTGGTTATTTCTATTGGATTAGCAGGATGTAGTGCTACTAAACACAAGTCTACGATGGAACAAATTCAAGCACAGTTGAACAAGATTGAAAATTATCGATGTATGGCATCTGTTATTTTTATTTCTAACAAAGGAAGAAACGAATACCTGACAAAGCAGTATTATAAAAAAACTGGAGAATATAGATTAGAAATGCTAGAACCAGACACTATAAAAGGAATTGTGACGATATTTGATGGCAAAACTGTTATGCAAATGAATCCAAGAGTGGAAGGTAAAATGATTTATCCTGTAGAAGGATCTAAGGATCGAGATGAAATATTTTTAGGTGCTTTCCTAAAAAACTATATGCAGTCAGAGGAAGTGTCTATTGCTGTAGTCCATACAGACGAAGGTAAATCTACGGTACTCGAAGCAGTAATCCCAGGAAACCACCCCTATCTTTCTACAGAAAAGCTGTGGCTTGACAATAAAACTTTAAAGCCCACCCAATTGGTTATTTATGATTCGCAAGGAAATGAAAGAATGATTGTCAAATATAAAGAGTTTGAATATAATATTGCCTTGGATGATGCAGTATTTCGTGTAGAGCCCAAGGTAAAATAAGATATATGGAGGGCAGCATGATGGAATATCATCGGGTTTATGCAGAGATTAATCTGGATGCAGTTGCCCATAATATAAGAGAAATTCGTCGAGTTACTGAGCCAGCAGCTCGAATAATGGCTATCGTAAAAGCAGATGGGTATGGCCATGGAGCAGTAGAAGTTGCAAAAGTGGCCCTGTATCATGGTGCAGACTGTTTAGGCGTGGCTATTGTAGATGAAGGAATACAGCTTCGAGATCATAGTATTCATGTGCCTATTTTGATTTTGGGATATACACCTGATTTGATGCTAGAGCAGGTTGTACAGTATAACCTTACTCAAACAGTTTTTGCATATGATACAGCAAAAAAACTATCTGATCTCGCCATAAAATTTAACAAAATAATATCTATACATATTAAGCTAGATACAGGAATGGGACGAATTGGTTTTCAACCTGCTACCCATACGCTTGAAGAGATTAAAAAAATCGCACAGCTACCGAATGTGCTAATCGAAGGAATATTTACTCATTTTGCTTCTGCAGATGAAGCAAATAAGGAGTATACTTTACACCAAATAAAAGTATTTAATGTGTTTTGTGATTTATTAGAGAAACAAGGGATTCATATTCCTATTAAACATGCTGCCAATAGTGCAGGGATCATGGATCTAGAAGAGGTTCACTTGAACATGGTGCGTCCGGGAATCATCTTATATGGTCTATATCCTTCAGAAGAGATTCAAAGGAGCAAGATGGTGCTAGAGCCTGCAATGACATTAAAAACGCGTATAAGCTACATAAAGGATGTAGAGGAGGGCACCTCCATTAGCTATGGACGCACATTTACAGTAGTAGAAAAAAGTCGGATTGCTACAGTGCCAGTGGGTTATGCGGACGGTTATGCAAGAAAGCTCTCTAACAAGGGAAGAGTACTGATTCATGGTGAATATGCGCCCATTGTAGGGCGGATTTGTATGGATCAATTTATGGTGGATGTATCTCATATACCGAATGTGAAAGAAGGAGACGATGTAGTCCTAATCGGAAAGCAGAACAATTACTGTATTACAGTCGAAGAACTAGCCGAAGCAGTGGATACAATTCATTATGAAATTGTCTGCATGATTGGAAAACGAATTCCACGAATCTATATAAAGCAAGATCGTATTATAAAAACGCTACAGTACGGATATGAAAAATAGACCATCATATAGCTTATAATACGAATGAATAAGAAAGCAAAAATGTACTAAAGTAAACGAAATAAATGCGAAGTTATTGTTTGCGTATCTCTAAATAGAATAACATATGAAAAATACGGAAATACTACCAATAAGATGAGGTAGGAGATCTGCAAGTAATATACAGCAATAGTAGAATAAAATGGAGATGTACAGGGAGTGGTGTCCGGTGGCTGAAGCAAGCGAATCCTTACCCATGAAAACGGAAGAACTAATTGATGAAGCGATTCAGTTTTTAGTATATGAGCAGATGAATGTAGGAGAAGAAGAGCGGATGGCGAAAGGATATCAAGAAATGGCTGCGATTAATCTACGATTATCAGAGATGTGCTTTGCAGCTGAAAGCGAGGTTGAACAATTCTTTGAAGACCGTATAGCGGAGTGTGAGTAGTGTGAATGTTAAACGGGGTGACGTGTTTTATGCAGATTTAAGTCCTGTGGTAGGATCAGAGCAAGGTGGGGTGAGACCGGTACTGATTGTACAAAATGATATTGGTAACAAATACAGCCCGACGGTGATATGTGCTGCCATTACATCTCAAATCAATAAGGCAAAGCTGCCAACTCATATTGAGATCGATGCTCAAAAGTATGGGCTTATAAAAGATTCTGTGATATTACTAGAGCAAATTCGTACAGTAGATAAAAAAAGATTAAAAGAGAAAGTATGTCATCTCGATCAGGAAATGATGCAAAAAGTGAATCATGCCCTAGAAATTAGTTTTGGTTTACAGTAGGAGATACCCGTATTGGATAGACTATGGGTATCTTCTATTTATTTATGTTGTTTTATAAAAATATTTTGTAGAAAATGATGCAATGGATGATTTTGTTATACCATGAATTGTATGTTTGAATACAAGAAAAGACAAAACTATGACCATAAGTCAAGCAAGTTTGACTAAGAATATTGTCAAATGAAGGCTGCTTTGGTATACTAATATAATGGCGTAAGCCTTATTAAATATCATATGAATGAATCACTAGGAGTGAATGGCCTTGCAATCAAAACAAAATAAGGGTAAAAAAGTGAATAAGAAGAAGGTAAGAGCAGTCAGAAAGTTTATTACGATAGTATTCATTATGGTTTTTTCATTTTTGTTATTGGCAGGTATAGGAACGGCTACATTTTTAAATAAGCAATACAATAAAGCAAAAATTTATGATCCAGAAAATCCAGAGACATGGCCTGAGAATCTACCAGGTGCAAGTACATCCCTTTTTAAAGCGAAAAGAAAAACCAATGTGGCTGTTTTTGGGGTAGATGACGATGGCATGCGAACGGATGTACTGATTGTAGCTAGCTTTGACAGCAAGACCAAGCAGTTTGGACTTATTTCGATTCCACGAGATACACGCATTCACATTACAGATGAATTGCAGCAAAAGATGAAGGCAGATGGGCGATATATCCCGAAACAAGGTGTGTGTAAGATTAATGAATTACATGCCTATGCGGGTGCAAAAAATGCCAATGAATACTCAGTAAAACAGTTAGAAACCTTATTGGGTATCAAAATAGATTATTTTGTGAAGATGAATTTTTTGGGTTTTCGTAATATTGTAGATGCAATAGGGGGTGTAGATATGTATGTCCCCCAAAATATGGACTACGAGGATCCAGTACAGAATCTACGCATTCATTTGAAAAAAGGACAACAGAAGTTGGATGGGGATAAAGCAGAGCAGCTAGTTCGTTTTAGAGGATATAAACAGGGAGATGTAGCCCGTGTCAAGATGCAGCAAGAATTTATGAAATTATTCTTACAGCAGGCTATGAATGAGAAGAATATCTTAAATGCACCAACGATTATTACAAACTTATTTAAATATGTACAAACTGATTTTGGGATCAATGATACACTTAAGTATGTGAAATATGCTAAAGATCTGAATATGGAAAATGTGCGGATGGAAACTCTCCCAGGAGAAGGCAAATATATTGGATCTGTATCTTATTATATCCATGATCCTGAAGAAACAGCAAAGATTGTGCGAGAAATATTTTTTGATCTTTCAGATAAATCTAAAGAAAAACTATCAGAAGATAGTACTATAGATAGTAAAAATGTCAGTATTGAAGTACTCAATGGTAGTTTTGTAGCAGGTTTGGCAGGCAAAACAAAAGATAACCTGGTAGCCCAAGGTTATAAAGTAGCTCGAGTCGGAAATTTTTCTGGGGATCGCATAGATACTACCCGTATTATTGTAAAAAAACAGGGTATGGGGAAAGATCTACTCGCAATATTTAAAGATGCGGTGATTCAAGTGGAGCCTGCTCAGATACCAGACGATATTGATATCCAGATTATACTAGGATTACAGCAATAAGAAAGTGTAAATAAAGCATGCAGATATGTGACGGCATAGGTACAAAAAAAGGGGGCAAAATCATGAAACATAAAATCGTACAGCGGTTCCTTGTAGGGGTGCTTTTAGTAAGCTTGTTTTTTAGTAGTGGAATAATCGAGGCAAAAGCACAAAGTACGCAAAAGTTTTATAAATGGAATATTCTGCATGAGCAAAAGAAAACAGATATCATGACCAAAGGTGTTACGTATGAGATGAATCGGAGATTTACGGATATCGGTTGGTTTGATATCCATGTAATGAAAATCGATCTCACAGTACCAGAGATTTATATGAATGTGATGGATGCAAAGCAGGGCTATGGATTAAAAGAAACTGTAAAAACATTGGTAGAGAGTAGTGGGGCAGTGGGAGGGATCAATGGAGATTTCTTTTCTATGAAAGGAACGCCTACAGATTCTCTGGGTATCATAATGAAAAACGGTGCGCTTCAATCTACCTATAATCAAGCCAATGGCAGCAAGGATGAGCTAGGTGGTTTGTTTATAGATAAAATGGGAAATGCATTTATAGATTTTTATAAAACTAAATTTAGTTTCTACAATGAAAATAAAGTCAGCCTTACAATTAGCGGCATTAATAAAATTATGAATTTTAATACGCCAGTTCGGATTGATCGAAATGCTTTCACATCTACACAAGAACTAGATAAAAGATTCCCAGGTCTTTATAAGATTGTAGTAGAAGATGAGCAAATCATTTCTATAGGACAACCTAAACAAAATGTAATCATTCCTGAGACAGGTTACATAATTGCTATGAATGAAGAAAGAGCATTACAAGTGCTTCATCACTTTCAGGTAGGACAAAAGGCATATTTTGATATCGAGTCTTCTATTGATCCAACAAGGATACAAATGGGGATCGGCGGCGGCGGGACGATCGTAAAAGCAGGGCAGATTGTCAACACGGGCTTGGTGGTAGACGGCAATAAGCGACATCCCCGTACAGCGGTAGGAGTTTCCAAAGATAAAAAACAAGTCATTCTTCTTGCCGTAGACGGGAGAAGTCATAGCCTAGGAGCTACGCATGCAGAACTAGGACATCTGCTTCTACAGTATGGAGCATATGATGCCATGCATTTAGATGGCGGTGGTTCTACTACCATGGCTGGAAGAGGATTGGGCGAAAGCCAAATTCGTCTCTATAATAAACCTTCCGATTCCTCACCTAGGAAGGTTGTCAATGGGATCGGTGTATTTAGTAATGCACCTGCAGGGTCACTACACGGAATTAAGCTTACAGTAGATCATAGCCGTGTATTTGTTAACGCTGGAAGCAAGGTATCCGTATCAGGATTTGATGAATATTTTAATCCCATAGCGATACCTACTGAGCAAATCATATGGGAAGCAAGCGGGATACAAGGAAAATGGGAACAAAATGTATTTTATCCTGAGACCATAGGTAGTGGGCAATTGACTGTAAAAGTAGGGGAGATGATTCAAACAGCACCTATACTCAGTATGCCGCCACCCGTTGCCGTGCAGCTTGCTACTCAAACCATACGCATCGATAGCAACGGCAAAATGCCCCTCCGTCTGAATGGGATGAGTCAAGACGGCTTTAAAAGCCCAATTGACCCACGAACAGTACAATGGAGTATAGACCCTTCCATAGGTCGGGTCGAGGATGGCGTTCTGATAGCAGGTGCTACTGCAGGACAGGGGATTTTGGAAGGAACGCTAGGAAATACTAAATTTTATGCGGAAGTGATCGTATCTCAGAGAACACTTTCGGTTACCTCGTTTGAGCAAGAAATGAATCTGTATGCTACGGTACATCCTTCTTATGTCGAAAACGCAATACAATACAGTGCTGTCAATAAATACGAAGGTAGTAAATCACTTGAACTAAGGTATCGTTTTAGAGATATAGAAGAGACCCAAGCAGCGTATATTGATTTTAAGGAAAATGCAATGACGATACCAGCAAATCCTACATCAATAGGATTATGGGTACATGGAAATCAATCAGGTCATTGGCTTCGAGGCAGGATCGTTGATGCACAAGGAAATCCGTACAATATTGACTTTGCTGGAGTTATTGATTGGAAGGGTTGGAAATATACAAATGCCAAAATTCCAGTAGAAGTTGTCTATCCTATTATGATAGATCGGCTCTATGTGACAGCGCTAAAAAATACAATAGAAGAAGAGCAGATCATTTTTATAGATCATATGTCGGCAGTATACCCCAAAACAGAAGTGAAAATATTAGAAGTACCTAAAGGAACAGTATACAAAGATCCTCTACAAATGCAACTGCCCAAAGGTACAGATTCAAACAGTTTTGATATCACTGTATTTGGAAAAACAGCATTTAAAAATAGACCGATGAATAGTGCAGGGGAAAAAGAAATGATTAAAAACATGACTGAATCAGCGCAGTTGGGTATTTTTACAGGGGAAACAGATATAAAGACGCAAGGTATCAAAATGCCATTCGTAAGATGGAGTAATAAGTACGAGATATCAGACTTTAAGAATATACGGGTTATTCAACTAGCTACAGACAAAGGAGGCATTAGAGCTACGGATGCTACCCAATGGAATAAGCTCCGTAGGGATTTAGTAAATGCCAAGCAAGATCATATTTTTATTACAACCAATAAATCTCCAGTTAATCGGCAAGAGTTTACAGATTTACAGGAGGCGGAGCTACTTCATACTATATTAAAAGAGAGTCAACAAACAGGCAAGAGTATTTTTGTTATGACAGGTAGTGACCTAGAAACAGCAGTAGTGGTCAAAGAAGGCATTCGATATGTACAGATCAAGGGCTTGGTGGATCAAAAAGGAGCCATTCATACTGATTTATCCATTATGCGTTTTAGAATACAGGATAAAAAGATAGTATATGACATTCAACCAGTGAGTAAGAAATAAGGTTTGGAGGGATTTGTGTGAAAAAAACAGGTAGAATTATTGCTGCTGTAGTAGGACTTTTGCTTTCATATACATTGGTATTTCAAACAGGAAAAGCAATGGGCATACAACCAGGCAGTACTGCGGATCCCATCGTATCCAAAAGCTATGTAGATGCGCGAGTCAAGGAACTGATGGCACTCATTAATACGAATAAAGGAAATGCTACAGACACCTCTGTAGTTGCCAATGATCAGATTTTGCAGGAGGTTCAACTTTTCTTAAAGAATCACCAAGCGAAGGTACCCGTATATGAGCCTGTACAAGTAAAGCCTGGTCAAAGGATGATCGGGGGACAAGGAGCAGAAATAATCTTGAGAAGTGGAAAGGGAATTGCTATTGCCAGTTCTGACGGCGGACTGCAGGACATGACCGATGGTGCGGATTTAAGAAATGGGGATGCCGTTCCAAAGTATCATTTACTTATTATTTCCCGAGATGATGGAAGAGGGGTACTTGTGTTAGAAGAAGCATGGTTTATCGTACGCGGAGAGTATAAAGTTCTCGATTAAGATCCATCTAGCCCTATTGTGGGGAAACCATTTAGACCAGTACCTGGGAGGTTCGTATGTCGACATTAAGGAAAGCAGCCAATGCAACATCCATTATTATGCTTGCCACGGTTTTTACAAAGATTACAGGTTTTTTACGGGAAACGATGATGGCGAGTAGGTTTGGGACAGGAATGAGTGCGGATTCCTACTTTATGGCTAATATTATTCCCATGATGATGTTTACTATATTGGCGACTACATTAGGCACTGCGTTTATTCCAATTTTTACAGATGTATTGATGAATCAGTCTAAAGAAAAAGCCTTTGACCTTGCTAGTAATGTAATCAATACGATTTTAATTATTGCAGTGATTATTGCAGTTGTAGGGGTGATATTTGCCCCACAGATTGTTTCTTTGATTGCATCAGGATTTGATGGTGAGAAGTTAGCACTCACAGTACAGCTTACTAGACTTATGTTTCCTCTTATTGTATTCATCATTAGTGCTAATTTATTTGCAGCCATGCTCCAATCATTAAATGAATTTGGAGTACCAGCAATTGCCCCCTTATTTTTTAATGTGGTGATTATGGCAGTACTTGCTTTTTTTGTTCAAACTTTTGGCGTACAAGGACTTGCCATGGGTACAGTGGTCGCCGCTCTTTTTCAAGCTGGGGTGCAGTACCCAGTTTTGTGGAGAAAAGGGTATCGGCATCGTTTTTATATCAACTTGAAAGATCCTGCACTTCAAAAAATGGCAGTATTGACACTACCTATGTTATTGGGGAGTACACTCCAGCAAGCTACAGTCACGGTAGATCGAATTATGGCTTCTAAACAAATAGACGGAAGCATATCGGCATTAAATTATGCGAATAAGGTCAATACATTGGCTTTAGGGTTATTTGGAGCCTCTATTGTATTAGTGATATTCCCTTATTTATCTAAGTTTGCAGCCCAAGATGATATGGATCGGATCAAACGA